>CALJIY010000577.1 GCA_937973945.1 uncultured Saprospiraceae bacterium
GCTGGACATTGACTCGTACTAGAAGATGCTTTTACAAAATAGGTTCCAGGGCCAGGTGCAATATAGAGATTACTAAAACTATTGTGTACCAAGATTTCATTATTGCCTAAAATCTCATACCAAGCATACATATCATAGCCAGCCTCTGCTGTTAAAATAGGCGCACTGAAAGGTACATAACATTCAATGACATCTGGAGAAACATTGATCGTACCAGTTGGGTAATGAGTCACTGGAAAATCTATTACTTCTGTACAAGCACCATCATTATAACTAATGGTTGCTTGGAAAGTCGTATTTTCTGTTAGGTTACACGCTTCCACTCTAAAGGCTGTTGGATCATCCACTAAAGCGGCAGGTGACCAACTTACAGTCATCCCCGCTGTAGCATCATTTGGAACAATTATTTCTAGGTCAACACATTCATCGCCGCAGGCAAAATCATCTCCTTCCAATGTGATGCCTGGTGTACCAAGTCCCCAAATTTCTATCGTTTCTTCTACTGCACAATTTCCTGTTCCAGTGGTAAAGGTAACCGGCCATGGAGCATCGATTCCTACGCCTTCAGGAATACAGATAGTAGCAACGTTTCCGGCTACTGAAACTGGAGCAAAACCTTCATAAGGAATGCCAGAACCCTCTAATCTAAACTCTGAAGTTGCCCAGTTTCGATTTATCGAATTAGAAGACACTCTAAAATATTGAGCAACAATTGGTGCCGCCAAAATATTTTCTTTAATTGTAGCTGTTGTTGGTATAAATAAACCAGTTTCAGCTAAAGTCCAATTAACACCATCTAGAGAATATTCAAACTTCATACTTGCACCTCCATAGACATGGATTACGTTGCCCCAGCCTGTGATATCTCCTCCTCCTAAGAAAAACCTATCTACTTGGACAAGGCATGGAAATGCTGCAACAATATGAGCATCATCATAACCAGAAGTTTGTTCTGCTAATAATAGATTATTATCCCCATTACCGATATCATCATCTGTAAGATCTTCATATGTAATATATGCAGCAGGAGGTCCACCATTTGGGTGAACATAAATATTGGCACCATTCCAATCGAGAACAGGTTCGTATACAATCCCTGTTGCTCCTTTTATAGAATCAGCAGTAATATTTACATAATCACAAATATCAATATCGAAACAACTTCCAGGACACATTGTTAAAGGTTCATTATATTCTTTTAGTCCTTCGAACTTGATATTATCTAAGTATTCTTCCGTTCTATCACAGGCACAATCTGTGTCATACACCACTTCAAAAAGTATCGGACATGATTGTCCATCTGGTACATCTATCGTTCCATTTATCACCACCGTAGATCCATCGCTTACAGAGAATGTCCCATTTTCAGAACCTAATAGATTATCTACATTAGAATTTACTGCCAAAGAGCCATCTACATCTTCGTAAAAGTTAACGGTGTAAGCTTGGTTGTTCGCAGTTGGTCCATTGTGATTGATTGTAAACTCATAAGAGAGTTCTACATTTCCTTGATCATTTGGGCAAGAGGTAAACACTTCAATATCTTCGGCAATGAATGGGGGCGCTAACTCCACATTCACTCTATTATTGATACTATTTTGAACAAATACGCCACACGCTGATGGCGGCCCAGGTGTACAGCTTACCGATTCCACATAACTCTTAATATCCGCTAATAAATAAACGTCACCGCATGCTTGATCTTTATCCATCTCTGCGTCAAAAGTCATACTTACAGAGCCATAAGGTCCAATTGCTGGTCCACTAAAACAAACTTCCGTAGCCGTACCAATTGGGGTTTCCGTAACCGTCCCTACAGGAAATCCAACAGGAGAAGTAAATGCTACTGTTCCTGTTTGATAGTCTAAGCCTTCTGGGAATGTTACACAGATCAATACACTATCACTTGTTGATTCCGTTCCACTGTTGATGGCGGTAATTCCAAAGGTATTAAGAGTTGCTTCACAATTAATAATATCTGGTCTAGAAACTAAGAGTAGTTGTGCATAGTCAATTGGATCTGCTCCTTGAATGATTAATGCTGGACTTTGCACAATACCAGAAGAAACAATTTGATCGGAACATGGATCAGAGGCTGTTGTCTCTGTCAATGATTTGGAACCAGATAAAAATTCATCACAATTGGTTGTTACTTGAAATCTGAAAGCAACTTTATTACTATCCGCAGTAACGTTGGCAGTTGAAACTCCTTGTAAGCCATTCGCATCAATATACGCATTCCAAAGCGCATCATCTGAATAAGAATAAGTGTTTCCAGAAATCACATCAGGATCAGTTGGAATACTTGTCCATGCACCGAATGTGGTTGGGCCTCCTGGGTAAGCCACTTCCCATGAGCCCGGAACTACGGACATCCCTTGTGGTATATCAAAGGTCGGCACTAAATCCAATAAGAGTAATTCTTTCGTGTTTTTCACCAAAACATTCAATGTGACTGGTGCGCATAGCTCAATATCTCCTGGCAAATCAAACCACTCCGTTTGTAAACCTACTTCTCCAAAAATATAAGTATAACAAATCTCCGAAGCGGCACAACCTTCTGAAGCTGATAAAGCAGCTTTTACATCTTCAGGAGCGCATCCTGAAAATACGCCAACACAAATTTTTGGCGGTGCATCTGTTGGTTCTGGGCAGAACAATAAGGTCGTTCCTACATAAAAGAGGTTACACTCACCTGGTGTATATGTATCAGTAGGAAGGTCAATTTTATAAATCTTATTGGTACCATCATCAGAGATTAAGGTCTTTGCTAAAGGAGTAGTTCCCGCAGCATCCGTATACACATCTTCCAACCTTACGGCAGATGGAATAGTGACAGACAGACCAACCCCAGTTGCATTATCCGCATCTGGGTTACAAATTTCAACTGCTTGTATTTCTACACTTACTCCCGGTGATCCAGAAGCCAAGATGTTTGATCCTTCATTGGTGATAGTGACAGGAGCCATAGGGTCTCGATTATCATTTAAAAGGAAGACATCACTTTCTAGATCTTTTTTATACATGACCGTATCTAACTCAAGTATTTCATAGTAATAGTCATTTGTTGCCAACATGAATTCATCACAAATAGAATTTTCAGGGTTCGCCGCATCATTATTACAACGATATTGAATGTGTTCTCTCCCATCTACTTTAGGCGTAAAATTAACATATGCCCAATCATAAACTAAATTATATTCACTCACTCCGGGAATATCTCCTGGACAAACCATACACAGATCGTAGCTTAACCGAAGTGTATCACAATTATCCAATCCTACACCCAATGCAGGAACTCCTTGACTTGCCAAATCAAATACCATCGTTCCTATAGTGCCAAAGGTATCTACCCCACACACTGGTTCATCATAGCCTGAAACAGGATTACAAAACATGTTGACCATAGAATCAGCTGCTACATCATAGATAAGTCCCAGCTTTTCTACCTGAGCGTTAGCACAATAAGCTAATGGAGCTCTAATCATTGCATCTACATCAAAAATTTCTGCTAAGGGTCGATACTCCTGCGTAAACCAAGGATCACCAACATCTCCAGGTAAGTCATTTACAAAAAATTCATGGGTAACGGTTCCTCCACAATCATTCAAATCCATTACTGTTCGTGCACCTATATCACCTGGGCAATCAAAATTCATAGGCTCCCATTCCCGACAAGTTCCACCAGCCAAGGAATAACAATACGTTGAACTTCCTGCGATAGGATCATTCGCGTAAACATCCAGAGTAGGATAAATTCTTCCTTGCTCAGAAGGAAAAACTTGTCCAAGTCCCTCTAATGCTACGCGTTGATGATTCTTAATTAAGGGAGCTTTCCAATTAAAATGAAGGGTATCTCCTACCTCAATATTATAGGTTTCAAGGAATTGATCAAGACAGTCATCTCCACCATGACTTGCATTGGTGCCACCACAAGTTTCTATTTTATCATAGTTCCATAGGTTAAATTGTAAAGTGTTATTATCACTAAGATCTCCTGAAGTATTATGATTCTCTCTATAATCAATCGGACTTCCACTAAAATAACCGTTATCAAATGTATTCCAAACACCACCATATTGACTAACATTATCAGTATGACAAGCTGTAAGAATATTAAAATCGACCAGTTGTCTTGTTCCTCCTACCTTTGAAATCATAAAACTATTCATATAGGCTCCATGAGCATCCATTAATAATTCTAGATTTGCTATATCCGCAGTCGCAGAACTAGCAATATCTCTTAACGACCAAGTAAGATTCCATCTGATAACATCTGAAATGGCATCTTCCTGAAGAATAACAAACTGTGATTCATGAACAAGGGTATCACCCGGCACATATCTTGAAAGATCTATTCCTCCACCAGCGGCAATCAAGCTCTCTCTTGTGTGCTGGGTCGTCATTGTTTTATCGGTATAGCCTAAATTCAATCTTTCGGTACGTACATGATGGTGTCGAATTATACAATCACAATCTGAGCAATTGGGATCTGCTTTAAAAGTGACGTCTCTACATGCTTTTACAATTTCGCAGCCACCATCGCAGTCAGGACAGGTATGAATTACTTGTTGTCTTCCGACAAAATAATTGACCGGCATACAAAGACAGGAATCCATTGTAATGGAATATTTATAACAAACCGTTGAATTATTTGATCCTCCATTTATAGTTAAAGTAGCCGATTCATCATCTGGCTTAACTAATGTGGCATTATTCACAGCGGTATAGGTAGCTCCTCCATCTATCGAAATACTATCAGAATTAGGCTCAAATTGCATATCCAAAATAAATCTTGGATCTCCCACAAAATCAACTACAAAATAATCAGTACCTCCACTTGGACATGATTGAATATTTGTAGTTGCAAATTCATAACAAAACTCCACCTCTACGGTTGAAGAATCTGTACTGTTCAATGGCGTTCCGTTATTACTATATGTTCCAAAATCATATCCGAAAACTGTACCGCTAGTATTAAGTGCATCTTCCGTTGGATTATAAACCGTATCTGCTCCAAATTGTAAGGTAAATAAATCAGGTGAAGGATATTCCTTTACCGAAGCTCCACAATCAGTTGCTGAAGACACATAAAATTGTACATTTTCACAATTTATGTTTGCACAATCACCCACAGCATCGATACCGCAGGTTACAGACATTTCTATTACACCTGAAATCGAATTACCACCTTTTAAATCATCATAAAAGCCATCCATATCATGATCATCCAATCCAAGAGCAGGATTGGTATTCGAGGTTAAGTCTATCACAATATTACTCCCAACCCACGTATAAGTCGATAATGGAACTGACTCTC
>CALJIY010000578.1 GCA_937973945.1 uncultured Saprospiraceae bacterium
TGGGATAAATTAAAAGCTTTTCAAACGGAAATGAGAGGTGGTATTTTGCCAGACTAATAATAGACTTATTTATAAAGAAGTCTAATGATGAAAAATAATTTGACTATTTTATAGAGGCCATTCCAAAAAAAATAGAATCCATCAAATCACTTATAGATTTGGTGGATTTTTTTTGTTAATTTTTTTTTAAAGTACTTTACTTGAAAAGTGATTTTATTTATTTTTGTACTAGAAAGATGCTCTTCTGAGTAGCATCTTAAGGTAATAGTTTGTAACTAACTATTTTTAATCGTTTATTATTAAAATAAGAGATAAAGCCTACGGTGTTTATCTAAATTTTATTACCTAACTTTTGAAAAAAGATAATTATGATCCTAAGACAACCTATCAAAAAAAATCCTTCGTTTTTAAATGGTTTAACGAACTTTCTTCAAGTTCCGCCATGGAGTTCTTTTTCCTAAGAACTTAAATAATAACTAATCTCTTCGTACAAAGGCTATACATCGTTCTTGATCTAAGATGAGAATAAGTCTTATGTACGAAATCAAAAATATAGGATGGGAACGTGTTTTATACGTTCAAAATTTAAGTAATTTCTACTACTAAGATGCTATAGCTTGGTGTGATTTAGTTAGTAAGAAATACTACTATTTATTATTTAATTCAGTGTTTCTAGATTTGAAACACATCAAAAATTCAAATTGAATTATTATGAAAAAATTTAATTTTTTTTTCGTCTTAAGTCTCTTTCTAATTTTGGTGTCTTTCCAAAATGATAATGCAAGCTCTTATGTTATCAATACGGAGTATAGTACGGTAACATGGAAAGGGTTTAAGATTGGAAGTAAGCACTCTGGTAAAGTGGCAATGAAAGAAGGGAATTTACTAATGGAAGATGGTCAACTAAAAGGTGGCAAATTTGTCATTGATATGTCGACTATTAGCTGTGAAGATTTAACAGACGCGGAACAAAACGCAAAGTTAGTGAGCCATTTGAAATCTGCTGATTTTTTTAATACAGAAGATCATCCGACTGCTACTTATGTTATCAACAAAACAATTCCTTATGGTAGAGAACAGGTAAAAGATCAAGAATATTTTAAGGAAACCTATAAGTTAATAGGAGACCTAACTATTAAAGGAATTACAAAGCCACTAAAGACACAAGTGGATATTTACGATTATGAAACTAGTTTGTCAGGTGTAGCTCGATTGAAAATTGATCGTTCTGACTATGATATTAGATATGGTTCAGGATCATTTTTTGATGATCTTGGAGATAAAATTATTTATGATGAAATACAGCTAGATGTGAATATTTCTGCTGCTCCTGTTCAATAAATAGGATAGCGTAGAAAACTAGAGGAAACTTATTTATTATTTCGATTGAGTTATTTAGTAGGTTTTATAAGTCAATCATTTTTCTGAAACACGTAGCCTTTATTTTAGATTCTTCTAAAATAAAGGCTACCCATCCTTTCTATCTTCTTCTAAAATTGTTTAGTCCGTAGATTAATAACAGCCAATAAGACATATAGCATAATAATCAAAGAAAAAGCGACTTCTTTAAAAAGAATGATAAATAAGATAGAGGCTATAACGAAGGTAATTCGATTTTCATTTCCCGCCCATTTTAAATTTTTAAACTTAAAACTGAACATCGGTAATTCCGCAATCAGTAAGTAAGAGAGTATTAATATAACAGGATATAAAAACAGTGGATTAATAACAAACTCCCTTAAACCATAAGAATCATAGTGATAGATTAACATTAAGCCAACCGTAAAGATAGTACAAGATGGGGTGTTTAATCCAATGAAATTTTCTGATTGACGAGTATCTAAATTAAACTTGGCTAAGCGCAAGGCAGAAAAAACCGTGATAATAAACGCAGGTAAAGCGGCTAGTATCAAGTACTGAGGAAATTCTTCAAAATTTTTATCTAAGCCCCTGACTAATAGCATATAACAAATAGCGCCAGGCACTACTCCGAAGGAGACCATATCTGCAAGAGAATCTAATTCTTTTCCTAGTTCTGATTTTACATCTAACATTCTCGCTGCCATGCCATCAAAATAATCAGCCCAGGCACCCACAAATAAAAAGATAAATGCTTGAAAGAATTGATTGTAGAAAATACAGGCTAAAGCACAGCAACCACAGAAGAGGTTGATAGAGGTGATAATATGAGGTATATTTTTTTTCATTATTATCGGTAAAAATATTAAAATTTATTGAAGTAAGTATCTTTTTTGCTAATAGCCGTCTTTTTCAAATTCTTCTACCTTTTATAAGGTAGGAAAGTCGTTATTTTATACTAGAAAATTTCAATTCGAATCTAATCTGTCAAGACTTACACATCCCACTAAACTCCTAACTTCAGGAGTTAGAACATGACCCTTATTCTATAGTACCCACCATTACAGACTAATTGCTAATTGGCATAACAACCTCCCCATCACTTATTTTAATTAAATAAAATGAAGCATAGTCTGACTTTTTTTCTTTTATGGACCATCTTATTCTTTAGTAATCCACTCTTAGCCCAACCCGATAACGATCTATGTGAAGTAGCTATACCAATACAAGATTTAAATAACTATTGTTCTGCACAAGCGGCTTTTTCTAATGAGAATGCGACGGCTACTAATTTTGAGAATGGGGGTGAATTATCGGCTAATGGTAAAGATGTTTGGTTTCGTTTCACTGCAGTGGCTAGTCATGTTACGATTGGTATTGTTGGTCGTAGTGATGGAGGCACCTTGAGGCGGCCGGAAGTAGAATTGTTTGTGGATAACCAATGTGGATCCTCTTTTAATAGTCTAAGGAGCGAAACAGGTAGTTTTTCTAATATCGTAGAATTAAATAAAGGCGGACTGGTTCCAGGAGGTTCTTACTTGTTTAGGGTACAAGGGCAGGATGGTCGAGAAGGAAGCTTTCAATTATGTATCAATAATTATTTTCCACCAGCAGCACCAGGGAGTGATTTGAACGTAGCGGCCATGCTCTGCGATAAATCCTCTTTTGTGATTGAAAAAATTGAAGGCGGTGGATTAGACGATGATGAAGCAGCGGGTACGTGTCTCGATGCAGGTGGTGGTGGAATTTTTGGAAATATATTTGGCGGCGCATCTGAGCAAAGTTCTACCTGGATGACTTGGATCGCAGACAATGATGGCACCTTAGAATTTACCCTTTATCCTATTAATCCTAGTGATGATTTAGATTTTGTGGTATTTGAATTACCGAATGGAATAAATGATTCAGATAGTAAAATACCTTTGCGCTGTATGGCAACTGCCTGTGAAGGACCAACAGGTTTGGATGCTACTTCCAATGATTTTGAAGAAGATTCAGATTGTGATTTTGGGGAAGATGGCTTTGTTAAAGCAATAGATATGGAAGCTGGGGTAGCTTATGGTTTATTAATTAATAATTTTTCAGAATCTGGGAATGGATTTACGATAGAGTTTAGTGGTACTGGAGAATTTCAAGGGCCAGAACCCCAAATCGATGCTTTTATAGATGGGCAATTAATACAAACAGAATCTATTTGTGCGGGAGAGCAAGTAACTTATGATGGTACTAATTCTAGTTTTCAATTAGGAGATATCGTTGCTTATGAATGGATTTTTGGAGTAGGCGCAGATCCTGCTACTTCGGACAAAGCGAACCCTGGTGTTATCACCTATAATGAACCTGGGATAAAGACCGTAGCATTGACGATTACGACTTCTTTGGGTTGTAAGATAAGTGAGGTTCGAGAGGCAGTAATTACCGTTGATCCCTGTTGTGATATTAATAAGATTGAAGGAATGGAAGACATTACCAACTTGAATTGTGGAGCAACGAACGGTGCCATTTCCTTTACAGCGACTAGCCCTTCTCCTATTGTTGCCTATGAATGGGATAATGGATTTTCAACTGCTGATCTTTCCAATATTGATGCAGGTGACTATAGTTTAACGGTTACCAATGCTGCTACCTGTACTGCTGATTTTTATTTTCAAGTAGTAGAGCAAGCTGATTTTTCTATTAGTCCTATCATTACACAACCAACTTGTGAAGATGCAAAGAGTGGTATCATACAAATCACGACTACTACAGAAACTGCTACAATGGTACAATGGAGTGGGAATTTAGGAACGGGCCCTCAAAAAACAGATCTATTACCTGGCGATTATCAAGTAACAGTAACGGATGATACTGGTTGTTCTAAAACAGCGGCAATAACATTAGATCCGCCAGCAGCATTAGCCGTAGACTTGGTGGCGAGTAGCATTAGTTGCTATGGGGCAGCAGATGCTAGCATCCTTGTCAATAGTGCTGGTAGCACTGGCTCAATAAGTTATCTCTGGAATACCAATGCAACAACAGACCGCTTAGATAATGTAGCACCAGGTACTTATAGCGTTACGGTAGTGGATGAAAGTGATTGTGAAATTATTTCTTCTATTGACATTGAATCACCTAGTGAATTAGTTTTATCTATAGATCAGGTAAACGATATATCCTGTGCTGGAACAGCAACAGGTAGTGCAGTAGCAAGCGGAGTAGGAGGTTCGGCTACTTATGAATTTAGTGTGGATGGTGCTGCTTTTCAGAGTGGCGAGGAAATAACGGGCCTATCAGCAGGTACGCATACCATTACGATAAAAGATCAAATGGGCTGTACCGCAAGCGAATCTGTTTTCTTCGAAGAGGCAGAAGCAATAGAATTAAGTGTTTCGACTTCTTTGGAAGCACTAGACTTAGGGAAGACCGCTATCTTAAATGCTTCCGTTCCTCCTACCGCTGGAACAATCACTTATGAATGGTCGCCAGCGGCCTATTTAGATTGTACGGACTGTCCCAAACCTATTGCGACTCCTATTAGCAATACTATTTTTGAAGTGACTGTTACAGATGAAAATGGCTGTACGGCATCGGAGCAAATAGCTATTCGAGTGGATAATAATAGAGCGATATATATCCCAACTGCTTTCACGCCCAATGGAGATGGGCGACACGATGGCTTTACCATTATGGGTAGTGATGCTGCGGAAAGTATTATTGATTTTAAAATATTCGACCGTTGGGGAAATATGGTTTTTGAAACAGCTAACATTCCATTAGGTGCAGAAAATCTTGGTTGGGATGGCCGTTTTAATGGACAACTGGTCTCCTCAAATGTTTTTGTTTACTACGCCATTGTGCAGTTTAGAGATGGAGCGACAGAAGAATTTGTTGGAGATATATTGGTGCTTCGGTAGATTGGAAATAATTGAGAATTGAGAATTTCAAGAATTAGTTTTGAGTTTCAGTATATAATTCATTTAAGTAAGTCTTTCTGTTAGAGTTGGTATAAAAATCAACACAACCACCCATTCCGCTTCTCATGATGCTGCTACACGTGCCATCTGCGTGAGCTGTGTCATTGTGTCCTCTGTGTAAGTAACAGTGGCCTAATTCGTGGAAAACAATCATTTCTCTTGCACTTTCGCTTGCAGCATTCCAAAAGTCAACATCAATTGTGACATGGTTAGGAGTGTCTGCTTTGTGGTTACAGATACCAACCATACCAGGCATGTGAATTTTCTCGATAGAACCAGTGATGCCAGCTGCTGCTAAATCAATGTGTACGCCTCTTTTAGCCGCTTCTTTCTCAAAGTTATCGAAGTGTTCCCATAAGTCAGCTTCCACACCATCAAAAGACTTTGCAATCTCTAAATCAGTACTCTTTTGGCAAGAACCTAATGCTGCAACCAAGATGAAAGCGAAGATTTTGAAGTAGTTGAAAGTTGTCATAACGATGGTATTTAAGTTGCTAAAAATGTGGGAGGAAAATTGAGAGTGGGAGGGAAGTCACAGCTTTTATTAGAAGCCTTTTAAAATCGAGAGGTAAAATTGAGAGGAGTAAATTTTGACTGTCACAAATTTTGTAAGTGGCTTACTTTCTTAGTGACAATTCAAATATACAGACAATATGGACTTAGAAGCAAGTTCACAAAAGGAAAAAATAGGTAAAAAAGGAAAAAAAGTCGAAATCTTGTGGGTTTGTATATGACTTGTGACATAGCCTTATTAAGGCATTGACTTACAGAGTGTTGTAGGTGAAATCACTAGTGAGTGATTTAACATTTTTTTCAAAAAAGGAGTGACTTCCTTACACAGAGCGTTTTTTTTGCAAAAAATGAATGGAATTTTGAGAATTGATAGAGTAGGAGTAGATGGCACTGTTTGCATGCAACGGAATTTACCTGTAGGTGATACCTTCAATATATCACCTATATTGGATACATACGCCAAATACTGTCTCCTTTCCAACGTATTATCGATTACTTAGTACCTATCTATTATAAAACATACGTTCCTTTGCTATTTACTCGTTTTACTATATCTAAATAGCAGCATTTGATATACTGCTTACTAAATTGTTATCTAAGCTCCGCTTGATGTATCAGAAAATTGTTTTAATTTTCCAATCTACCCCAGATATAGCTACTCCATCGAAAATAATACCTATGAAAATTTGAAGTCGTTTAAGAATGTAGTTTAGCGGCGAAAATTTGTAGTGTAAGGTTCTGAGAACTAGTTTTTTAAGTTGCATAGCAGGGCTATGTAACTTAAAAAAGTTGTTTTCAGGTTCTTACAATACAGATTTGCAGACCTGAAATACATTTTTAAACAACTTCTTAATTAATTGGATCACTATGAAGTCTTACCAAGAATATATGATGTATAGAATATATTGGATTTTAATAATGCTGGGTTTGCCTATCTTAATGTATGCACAGCCTGCTAATGATCTTTGTGAAGATGCGATTACGATAATTAATACAGCAGACTATTGTTCTGGCGATGGAGAATTTACGAATGTGGGGGCTCAGCAAAATTTTACACCTAATTCCTGTTTTACGTCTAATGGAAAAGATGTTTGGTTTAAATTTATCAGTACGGAAGAAGCTGTTCAGATATCTGTTAGTGGGCAAGGTTTGGGAGGAACCCTGAATTTACCACTCATTAGAATATTTGAGAATAACCAATGTACGGATGGTTCCTTTGATGAATTAATGTGTGCATCAAGTGGCAATTTTGAGAGTTCGGTCACCATGGACGTAGGTGGGTTGACTGTAGGAGAAACCTATTTCTTTATAGTCAGAGGAAAAAATAATGCAGAAGGAACTTTCCAATTATGTGTTAACAATTTTGAACCTATTGAAAACGATCAGTGTGATGGAGCAATAGACCTACCAATCACTGATGACATAGAATTTTGTTTAGATTATTCTAATGAACTAGCGACGGGAGGGCTTCGGTTTTCTAGTTGTTTTACAGAAGATGGACATGATATTTGGTTTAAGTTTACGGCATTAAATGAAGGGATTCGAGCAAGTGTAAAAGGAATAGGGCAAGGCGGAACAGTCAATCGGCCTGAAATAAGCTTGCATCCTGCTTGTCCACTCGAGAATGATTTTTTTAATCTAGGGTGTGTACCTGGTAATCTAAGTCAAATTGCCGCTCTAGATGTGGCAGGTTTGACAATAGGAGATACCTATTACCTTAGAGTACAAGGTCGTAATGGGAGTCAAGGGACCATTCAATTATGCTTAGAGAACTATGCACCACCAGAGAATGATCTCTGTATTAATGCGATCAACATACCTAATGTTGATGGCTATTGTTCTGCTGATGGAGAATTTTCCAATATGGATGCGGGCAAAGAAATTATTACGGCCGATTTTAGTTGTTTATCAGAAGAAGGAAGTGATGTTTGGTTTAGATTCCGTGCAGTTTATCCCACTATTAAAATTAATGTAGGGGGAAGAGGTGTAGGCGGTTCTATCTTGCGTCCAGAATTAGAGTTGTTTCGTAATTTTGGATGTGATGCTAGTAATGGGTCGCCTGCTGACGTAGTGGCTTGTTCTGCAGCACAAACAAATAATGAGGCAAGTATAGATATAACGGGATTGATTCCTGGAGATACCTATTATATTCGAGTACAAGGTAGAAGGGGAGAGATTGGAGACTTTAAACTTTGTGTCGATAACATTCCTGGCCCGTCCAATGATAATTGTATCAACCCTATAGTGATT
>CALJIY010000579.1 GCA_937973945.1 uncultured Saprospiraceae bacterium
CATTCTTGGGTAGCTTATTTTTTTCTTAGTTTTCTCTTGAAAGCGGGAGTATTGTTGATACTATGACCGATTTCAAGAGGAAAATAAGGATGAAAGAGCGATCCCGTAGGGTGAATGTCCAAAGACATTCAAGTGAATGAACCGCAAAGCGGATGGGATGCCAAGAAGCAGCCAAGAGTGTGTAGTTATTATTTCGTCGTTACTTAGTTAAAGTTGTATAAATTTAAATAAACTCCAAGTGCTTACGGCTAAGTAACGACGAAATAATAAGTTGGTCATCTGGACGAGCAGATTTTGTTCTCAGTTTTTCTTAAAAAATCCTTGCATAGCCTAGCTACGGAAGTATTTTTTAAGGAAAAATGAGGGCAAAAGATTCCGTCCTAGATTATCAAGTTATTGTTTTGTCGTTACTAAGTGTAGTTTACAATTTTCAAGCGTTTCCATTTTTGTTCTTATAAAACCTTCTCAAAAAAGCAAGAAGATTCCTATCTTCGTACTTTATTTTTGAACCGTGTAGTAGCTAAGAAATTATGTTTTTTACTATTACTTGTTGAAATAGTCAAAGAATCAAAAGTATATTTTACAATGGGGGCAATTACAGCAGCAATAACAGGTATAGGAGGCTACGTGCCAGATTATATTTTAACGAATAAGGAGCTAGAATCCATGGTAGATACGAACGACGAATGGATTCGCTCTCGGACAGGGATTGAAGAACGAAGAATTTTGAAAGGAGAAGGCAAGGGCACTTCTTTCATGGCAGTAGAAGCGGTAAAGAATCTGTTAGCCAAAACGAATACAAATCCGGAGGAAATTGATTTATTGATTTGTGCGACTACCACTCCCGATCATGTCGTACCTGATACTGGGAGTACGATTGCGGATAAAGCAGGCTTGAAAAATGCTTTTGCTTTTTCACTAAATGCGGCCTGTTCTGGGTTTATATTTGCCTTAACAACGGGTGCTAAATTTGTAGAATCGGGTAGTCATAAGAAGGTCATTATAGTTGGTGCAGATAAGATGTCTTCTATCATAGATTATGAGGATCGAGCTACTTGTATCATCTTCGGTGATGGGGCAGGAGCTGTGTTGTTGGAGCCTAATACAGAAGGTTATGGTGTGAGAGATTCGCTGTTGAAAAATGATGGTGCAGGTATCGTTAACTTAAATATTAAGGCGGGTGGATCTGCTTATCCTACTACAGCTGATACCCTTATGAACAGAGAGCACTTTGTTTACCAAAATGGTAAACCCGTATTTAAAGCAGCAGTTTCTGGTATGTCAAATACTGTCGAAACTGTAATGAAAAGAAATAATCTAAGTGTAGACGACGTTAATTGGGTAGTGCCTCATCAAGCAAATAAGCGAATTATAGAGGCCGTAGCTCGTATGTCAAATTTTCCAATGGAGAAAGTTTTGGTTAATATTCAAAAATATGGCAATACGACTGCTGGGACCATTCCCCTTTGTTTATGGGACTTCGAAGATCAATTGAAGAAAGGAGATAATATTATATTAACTGCCTTTGGTGGGGGATATACTTGGGGGTCGGTGTATGTGAAGTGGGGGGTATAAGAAACAACTTCATGTCCTGTACTTTCTCTTGCAAGAGAATCCAAAAACTAGATCTATTGAACAAATTTACACTGACTTTTTTCTGCCTTTTGATCGTAGTTTCCCTTCAAGGACAAGATCTTATCTTACCTCATTTACGTCATATTGGTGCTGCCAATTCGATAAATCCAGCCTTGAAAATAGACTCTGCTACTTGGGTCGTAGATTTTTTAAATATCAACAATGGACTGCAGTATAGTGGACCTTCTTACAATAATATTGTCCGATCTGACCAAGATCGTTTGGTTGCGGATGTTAATTATGCCCTTCAACAATTAGTGCCAACGGGTAATAATTTCAACGTATCTGGGAAGGTAGAGACGTTTAGAATACAGTATCATAGCTCGAAATGGTCTATGCAAGCACATCATGCCAATCGCTATCAAGCCAACCTAGACTATCCAAGAGCCTTAGCTGAATTAGCATGGCTGGGAAATGCTAGTCGTATAGGAGAGCGAGTAGACATTGGACCTTCTTTTGATTTTTTGTCTTTTAGTGAATTTGGAGTTGGTGGATCCATTCCTTTAGGGAAGTTTAGAGTAGGACTTTCCCTTAATCTGCTTGCTGGAAATTCAATTATAGAAACGCAAAAAGCCAATGCTTCTTTATATACCAGTGATGATATTTATCAATTATCCTTAACGACTGATTATGAGGTAAATACGGCTGATTTAGCAATAGAAGAGGACTTGTTTGATTTAGGCTTGGTTGCCTTAGATTTTTCCAATATTAGTTTGTTAAATCCTGATGTTCCTAGTTTTAGCACCTCTTTTGGGAGTGTATTCAATAGTTTCGCCACTTCCAATAATAGAGGATTGGGTTTGGATTTGGGCATTACTTACGAACTCAACGAGCGGTGGCAATTTGCTTGGAGCATAGTCGATATAGGATTGATTAATTGGAAAAATAATACGGCTGTTTATACGTCCAAAGAAACCACTAATTTCAATGGTTTAAATGTAGGGATTGTAGATTTTGATGATACCGAATCTATCAATTTTGAAACGCTGAAAGATTCTGTAGAACAATTTATAGCTTTTGAAAAAAATGCGACCACTTTTACTACTTCTTTGCCGATCCAATCGTACCTAAGTGCCCATTACCAACTTTCCGACCAAATAGAACTCGGAGCCTTGTTGTATGGACAATTTGAGGATACTACCACTTTTGGCGCTTCCTTGAGTGCCAATTATAACTTGCCTTTTATTCGGGTAGGAGCCGTTTGTTCTATCGTAGAAGATCATCCGTTTAATATGGGTTTGAATGCGATCCTAGAATTGGGTTTTTTCCGATTCTATGCGATGACTAATAATGTGAGGACCCTATTTGACCCACTAGCAGTTACCTATCAAGCTAATCGGGTAGGGGTAGGCTTGATTTTTTGAGCTTAGCCAAAAACAGCAACACCGCTAAAGGCACTAAAAAATGAGGAAATCGCATCACCGACTCATGTAGCCACTGCACCAATACATAATCCAACCATTCCCAATCAAAATAAGCCCAGATTCTAGCAGCAGTAGTACCTGCCCCCCAGAAGACCGCATAAGCTAGACAATACTTCGCCCATCTCCACGGCAGAAACAAGCCAATACTAATAACAAAATCTAAAATACCTGCTATATTTAAAAACTGAATGGCTTGCTCTTCCTCTACGCCTAAAATATTCATCGTCATCTCCATGAAATGTACTGGTCTAGGATAAAAGCCTAGAGCATATAAGCCATGAGCCGTAAAAGTGAGGGCAATGGCTACTTTTATAATACTTAATAATCTATTACTAATTTTCGGATTGGTCGTTAAGTATATTAATAGTAATGGACTGCCAAATTGTAAGCTGTATTCAAAAAACTGACCTATACTGAAAAAGCGTTCTTTACAATATAAGGCCGCTAAAATAATTAAGCTGATTGCGCCTAAGCCTAACCAATATCGACCTATCTTAGGTATTCGTTTGATGAAGATAGCAATAACAGCACAACTTAGATAAAATAGACCAATTCCTTTTATACCATACTGTATCGCATTTTCTACAGCTACGCTAGAGATATAAGTCGCCCAATCCATTCCTAATAAATTGGCAATTAGGCCACTCATCCATTGTTCGTCCCATAGTAAGCTTCGGTAGGGCGCATCCCATCGCCAATGCTGCCAAGCCCGTCCTAGAAAAACAGCTATGGTGGCAAACTGAATGAGTTTAAAAAATAAGGAATTTGTTTTGTTGCTTGTGTCCAAGTAGATATTATTTATTATCGTTACTTTAAAAAGCTTACAAGAAGCTAATACTTCGTTAAATAAAAAACCGCACCCATAAACTTTTGTTAAATAGGTGGGTATAATTTGCTTAATTACTAATAGGTCTAGATTTTTATACTATTCCAAAAAATCTAAAACAAAGTTACCAATGAAAAATATAACTTATTTATTATTTGCGATTTGTCTGGTATTTACTTCCTGTGGCGATGATAGAGATTCTCAGTTTATCTTAAGCAAGGATGGGGACAATAATACATCCCCTAATTTACCAGAAGACATATATGAGGCGGCTACCCAATTTACCGCAGCGCAGGTAGCTCCGTATGAAGGACAAGTGCTTTCAGAAGTAAATTACTATATGGCGGATACGCCTTTAAGTACGAGTATAAAAATTTATGGTGCAGGAGATGGCAGTACGCCAGGAGATGTGTTGTATGAAAGCTCTTTAACGGGGGCTATTACGGCAGATGCTTGGAGTACCCACGTGTTATCCACGCCGCTTACGTTAACTGGAGAAGAAATCTGGATTAGTATCCGTATGCGCTTGTCTAGAACTCAGCAATCTATAGGTTGTGATGCAGGTCCTTCTGTGTCTGGTGGTGATTGGACCTTCCAAGAATCTGACGGTGTATGGCGTCCTTTTCAAGTTAGATATGGCGAAAGTATCAATTGGAATATCCGTGGCGT
>CALJIY010000580.1 GCA_937973945.1 uncultured Saprospiraceae bacterium
TTTAACTTCCTCTAGCATAGAATTCACGGTATTACCTGATGAAAATGATCCATTTTGGACAGGTGTTTATGGTTTATTCCCAGCAGGCAAATTCGATAGATACTACCTTACTTTCGCTGCGCCACATAACATTACTAGTGCTGCTAGTAATCATGGGGCCGTAGCATTAAAAATACTTTCGGAAACAGAAGTAGTTGTAGAAATTAGTGAGGGATATGACTTGCAACCTGGTGTTTCCTTTTTCATCAGCCTCAATATGGCGGAAGGATTAACCAACGAAGAAAAAGCAAGAGCCTTTAATACAGGTTTAGTTAATGGGGATCGCTCTGTAACAAAATGGATTCACGAGGACTATATTCAACACAATCTAGGAGTACCAACTGGTAAAGCACCAATTGTTGGTTTTTACGGTGGTCAACCTACTGGTATAACGGTAGATGTTCATCGCTCCTTTCAAGTAGGTGATTTCGTATTCGCACAGACTACTTTAGGAGGTACTTGGGGGCAATTCTTCGGTTCAGGCACAGACAATCTGCTATATGAAGTATGGCGATTTGAAGATGGATTCGCTGTGGAACACTGGGATAATATTGTAGCTGTAGTAGACGATATGGATGGTACTAGCCAGACAGACGGTGTGAAAACGCCTGCCACTGACTTAGATAAAACAGATGCCAATAAAGCGTTATTAGCAGAAATGGCACAAACTTTATTTGTGGGTGGTGATTGGACAAATGTTCGGGATTATTTTGATATTGATAATTACGTACAGCATAGCGTAGGCGCAGGAACAGACGGTGCTTTCTTGGCTTCTTTAGAAGGGCAAACGGGTGTGAAATTTTATGATGCTGTTAAGTTTATACACGTGCTTGGTAATTTTGGTTTGGTCATGTCGGAAGGACCAGATATTACGGGACAAGATCCTACTGGCAAATATGCTTATTACGATTTATTCCGAGTAGAAAATGGAAAAATTGTGGAACATTGGGATGCTATTCAATTGATTCCACCTACTGACCAGTGGGCACATACTAATGGCAAATGGGGCGATGATGCAATTTCTGGGAACACTGGAGATAATTCCTCTGCAAGTACGCCACTTAAAGAAGGAATGGATATTACCTTGAGAAACACGCTACAAGACCCAGGAGAAGCAGAAGGAACTTATGCTAGCTTATTCGGTCAAGCAGATGACGCTTTTGATGAGTTTGCCACGCTTTCTAATTCAGCGGTAGAATTTGCAACGGCACTTGCACAACCTTCCTCTGCTTCTGGTCTACCATTTGACATAGGAGGCTTATACGAAATAGATTTGACAGAAAACAGCATGAGTTTCAAAGTACTGCCAACTGCTGAAGATCCTTTCTGGTCAGGTGTGTTTGGGCTTTTCCCTGAAGGTAAAGTTGATAGATATTACCTTACTTTCGCTGAAGCACACAATATTACTGGCTTCACTAGTGATAACCCATTTTTGAATGTAAGAATTGATTCTGAAAACGTAATCGTAGTAGAATTGACAGGTGGATATGACCTTAAACCGGGGGTATCTTTTACCGTAAACTTAAATTAGATAAGTGAGGTTTTTTGATGAATTTATCTAAGTCGTAAAGTAGTTGACTGTTTTTAAGTTCAAGTCCAAGTATCAAGTGCAAGTTCAATCCGTGACGTTGACGCTAGACGCATGCCAGCGTTGCGTCTTGAACTTGAACTTGATACTTGCGCTTGAACTTTTATAAACTCAACTTTCAATTACCTCGATAAACTTGTCGTTTTTTATATAAAATCAGCCGTATAATGATTAATACCTGATTTATGGAAGATGAAATAGGAGGGGTAATGATAGAAAATATCCTTACCCTTTTTATATTTTTTGATTTTATATAATTTAATAAATAGCACATATGCTACTTTTTAAGTTCCTAACCATAATACATTATCAGGGCGAACGAAAAATCGTTTTGTAATATATAATATGATGGAAAACCAGATGACAGGCATTTTGAAAATGCCAGCCATCTAATACTTTCGCTTAAGCATGAAACAAATCATCAGTAATATGTCTTTTATTTTGATCCTATTTTTTTCACTTATTTCTTGTAATAGTACCGAACAAGAACTTCCAAATATAGATATGACAGAGACTGCAAATCTAGTAGATTTACCGATTCGAGCGGGAACGCGACCAGAAACCACTCCAAGCATACCGCACCATCAGATTGATGTGGATTTAGTACCTGAAGTGAATGAAGAAATGATACGACGTATTTATTCTATTCCAGGCATAGAGGACCAACCATCTGTGGTATTATCTTGGCAAGGCCTATGGTTAGAAGATAAATTGAATATCGTTAATGAAGATTCTTTTATCGGTGGTAGAGAATTTGGCCACATTCATGATGATGGTAGTTTGCATATTTTCCTAGAACCACAACGAGCCATTGAAGCCATCGAAGCGGGTTGGGCAGTTGCACATCCCTTCGCTGCGGAGGGTAGATCAGGTTGGGAAGGATTTGTGATGCTTTATACGCCGCAGTCTATTGAGGAATTGAATATAACTTTCCAACTCATTGTAGAGGCGTATAATTATATTACTGGACAAGCATTGGTCCATACTGATTTTTACGGATAATATTTAAAGTCAAACTAACCGCACTTCCATGTACATAAGATATGCCAAATACCCCCAATTTTGGCATATCTTAATTGAAAATCTCTTTTCCAATAGCTCCTATAGCTAAGGAATTTAAACAGTGGAACATTAAATATTTGTAAATTTCCAACCAATTGTTTAGATTTGTGTGGATTTTATAAATTTTAATGGCAAGAAAAAAGGAGTATCAGGAAGAAGAAGTGCTTGAAAAAGCAATGGAAGTATTTTGGCGACATGGTTACCATAATACCTCTATGCAGATGCTTGAGAAGGAGATGGGCATCAATAAATTTTCTATCTATGCTAGCTTTGGAAGTAAAAACGGTCTTTTTCTCGAAAGCTTTAAAGCTTACCAACAACGGACAAGAGATATTTTTGAAAAGCTAGTAAATGCCAATAATGGAGTGGAAGATATTAAAACCTTCTTCTACGATTTTGTGGATATGTGTTATCGAAAGGGCAATTGTAAAGGCTGCTTGGTCATTAATTCTTGTAATGAATTTACGGAACAGAACGATGTATTAGTAAATAAAAAAATTGAAGAATTTATAAATAACTTAAAGGGTATACTTATTGAGAAATTAAAAATGGATAAAACTAAAAGTAGT
>CALJIY010000581.1 GCA_937973945.1 uncultured Saprospiraceae bacterium
GATTGTAATGATGGCGACTGTGGCAAACCAGTCATCGACTCTGTTACCCCATCCAATCCTAATAATTGTCCAACACAAGATAATGGTACGATTACAATTCTAGCATCTGGGGATCATTTAGAATACAGTATTGACAATGGCCTTAGCTATCAAAGTTCTCCTAATTTTGAGAATTTAACAGCTGCCACCTATACCATAAAAGTAAGAAACACCCAAACTGGTTGCCAAGAAACGAGTACTACGGTGTTACGAAATACCAGTTGTACAGAAAACTGTACTGATGGAATAGATAATAATGGCGATGGTCAAATTGATTGCGAAGATGACGCTTGTGGCAAACCAACGATCATAGATGTAAGCGGAATGACTCCAGATAATTGTCCTTTGGCTAATAATGGAACCATAACAATTGTTGCATCAGGCGCTAATTTGGTCTATAGTATTGATGGCGGAACTACCTTCCAAAATGCAAGGATATTTATTAATTTATCTCCAGGCAGTTTTAATATTGTTGTCAAAAATAATTCCACTGGCTGTATAGCTACACACTCCCCTGCTGTTGTTATCTCTGATCCTCCTTGTACAGAAATATGTGATAACGGCATAGACGATGATGGAGATGGTTTAACAGACTGTGAGGATGATGATTGTGGCAAACCTAGTATATCTAATGTAGTGGGCAATGATCCAAATAATTGTCCAGTATTAGATAATGGCGAAATTACAATTATAGCAACAGGTACCGACTTAGTATACAGTATAGACGGAGGAATCTCCTATCATTCAGGAAATAAGTTTATTAATCTTAGTGCTGGTACTTACTATATTCAAGTTAAAAATAATACTAGTGGTTGTACGACAAGTTATACGAACAATCCAGTTATACTAAGTGATCCAACATGTGAAGAAGAGTGTGATAATGGAATAGATGATGATGGGGATGGGGACATTGATTTACAAGACGATGATTGTGATTCAGGAGAACCACATGTTTATTTCCCTAATCAAAGATGGTTATGTGAAGGAACAGATTATATTTTTGAAGTACCTGTACCATTGGACAACTTTACATATAGTTGGAATTTTGGGACCTATGCTTCTCAAAACAGCGCAACAGGCCCAGGACCTCATTCTATACAATTTACGCCTCCAACAGGAACAAATGCGATCTATCCTAGAGTGTTCTTTACGGCTACAACGACTACCTATTCTATCAGAGACACATTTGATTTACAGGTTCGTCCAACCATAAGTATCGCGAGTGCTAATCCAATAGTACCAAGTGATTGTGGTGCAACAGATGGCAGTGTAGTAATAGAAGTCAATAGACAGGTAGATGCTTGTTTTGAATTAAGCTTAGATGGCGGCAACACCTGGGAACTAGAAAATCAAACCTACTTTGACAACTTATCTACTGGAAGTTACAGTGTAGTAGCTCGCTATTGCGATGAGTCCTGTGCTTCTGCCCCTAGTATCGTCACACTAGCAGACCCTACGACGACGACCGTATTAGGGAACGATGAATTTGGTGATATATGCCCAAATCAAACCTATACCAATACCGTAATCAGCAATGACATTGTAAAGAATCTGAATGTAATATATAGTATTGTCACGCCAACAACTCACGGTACAGTTATCATGGATACCAAAGGGTCCTTTGAATATACTACGACAGAAACATACTGTGGCATGGATCAATTTTCTTATAGCGTCTGTGATCCAGAAAACATTTGCTGTGTGACAGCAATCGCTACATTAGACCTTGGCGATAAACAAGATCCAGTATTACAAAATGTTCCTGCAGATATTACGATCAGTTGTGATGAAGAAATTCCATTACCTGCTTTGATTACCGCCTATGACAATTGTCCAGCAATTTCTATTGATAAAGACGAAGTAAATACACAAGGCTTAGACGGTTGTGCCCTTCATGACTATACGATTACTCGTACATGGACAGCAAGAGATTTATGTGATAATACAAAAACAGAATCACAAGTAATCACTATTTCAGATATTACAGCGCCTGATATTTTCAGAATTTATACGCTACCGAATGGCAAAAAACTAGTTGCAGGAGTAATGGAAAATGTTTACCAGGAATGGAAAACAATTCCTTTTCCTATTCAGTTTAACCAAACACCACTGGTCTTCACTCAAGTAGTAACAACAGAAGATATTTCACCAGTAGTATCAAGAATTAGAAACACCTCTACCACTCAATTTGAATTAAAGTTACAAGAAGAAGAAAATGCAGACCAATCTCACGGCAGAGAAAGTGTAGCTTGGATTGCCATAGAGCCAGGTACTCAAACAGCAGATTATTTACTGGAGGCAGGTACTGTAGATATTGAGAATAAATGGAAGACGCTCAACTTCTTGAATAGTTATTCAGGAGTGCCCAATTTTTTCGCTAGTTTGCAAACGGTCAATGAAATTGATCCAATTGTTGTTCGTGCTAAAAATTTAAGCACAAGCAATATCACTTGTAAACTATTAGAAGAGACATCCGAAGATAACGAACAATTACACGCATTAGAGAATTTGGCTTATTTAGCAATTGGTGCAACAGGAAATATAACGGATGAAAAAGGTAGTATCATAGGAGAAGTGGGAAGAATAGCTATCACTCATAATCGAGTTAAAATTACACCAATAAATAAATATTATAACCCAGTCATCATTACTCAAAGTCTTACTTTTAATGGTAGTTCGCCAATTTTACAAAGAATAGACTTAGAAAATCAAGCTAGTTTTGACATCCAACTTCAAGAATGGGACTACTTAGATGGCACACACGCCGAGGAAGAAGTCTCTTATATAATCATCGAAGGAAGTATACCGCTAGATGCATCGATTATTTGTGCGGAAGGAACAGATGGTTTAGAAGTTGGTAAAGATATTGTAGCGGTGGATAATTGTGATCCGAATGTAGTTCTTCAATATGAAGAAGGGAAAGCATTAAGTGGGGCAAGTAAACAAACCATACGGACTTGGTACGCAGAAGACATCTGTGGCAATAAAACAGCTTATAGCCAAGTAATCAATTGCCAAGGTATGTCTTTACAATTAAAAGCATTACTACAAGGCTCCTTAGTCAACAATAATAATGAAGACATCATGAGAGATGATCTAAGGCGATTAGGTTTACTTCCTTTAGAAGAACCTTATAGCGACTTCAAAGAATACACACATGTTGGACAAGGAGGCGGAGAAGTTGTAGACCCTGCTTTATTCCAACGAACAGGAGATCAAGCTATTGTAGATTGGGTATTTATAGAATTAAAAAAAGCAGATAACTTCACAGAAGTAGTTGCTACAACATCAGCACTCATTCAAAGAGATGGGAATGTTGTTAATGTGGAGGGTAATCCAATCATCAGTTTCTACGATGTACCAAATGGAGAATATTATGTCAAATTAAGACATAGAAATCATTTACCATTGGAGACTTTATATCCCTATACTTTTACGTCTAATAATATTCCGTTTATAGATTTCACAGAAGAATTTTTACCCTTAAGAGGCAATACAACCAGAGTATCCGTTAATGATCAATTAGCGGCTTGGAGTGGTGATCTTAACGGAGATAATTTAACGGTATTCCAAGGGCCTAATAATGATATTTTCCAAATGTTCTTGCAAATATTATTAGATGAATTAAACCAGAATACGCTAAGTAATTTTATTAGTACAGGATACACCAACAGGGATTTCAATATGGATGGAACGGTTATTTTCCAAGGACCAAATAACGACCGTTCTGTATTACTTTGGAATACTGTTTTTAATCATCCTGATAATGATTTAAATCAATCTAACTTCATTGTATCAATCGCAGAAATTGTTAAGGATGTAGATATTGGAAGTTGTTTGCTAGATAAAACTCAAATCTTTTGTGATTTTGATGGGGATGGCATTTTAAATGGCTCTGATCCAGATGATGATAATGATGGCGTTGCTGATGGAAATGATATTGCTCCATATAATAAGCAGAGTGATTCAGACAAAGATGGTATCTCAGATAATGACGAAACAGGGAATGATGGCAGTTATCATAGAGGAACCGATACAGATCCACTCAGTGCCTGTGATCCATTCCAAGACAATAACATCTGCCAAGGTTCAGATATTGACGGAGATGGTTTCTTCAGTAATTATCCTTTAGCACATAGCAAATATGATCCAAATGATCAGAATTCCTGTGAGCCAAATGGGATTGCTTTGGGTTGTAGTTGTCCGGATGAAGACGGAGATGGCTTCATTCTAATTTGCGATAAAAATAATAACGTAGAAGATGGTAGAACAATCAAAATAAGAGTGGGTGATTGGCAAGCCAATCAAGCATTAGGCAATGTATGTGGTCCATGTGTGGATAAAACGAGCACCCCTTCTTTGCCTGTTTTTGACAATGACAAGGATGGTTACTTTATAGGTGCCCAGCCAGCAGATACGGACGATAACAATCCATGTATCCCTAATATTTATTCTTTTGCCTGTCAGCAAATTGATAAAGATTTAGACGGATACTTTGGTAATGCAGACCCTAATAGTGACAATTACGATTTGGATGATAACAATGCCTGTATTCCAGCACCAACCATTTTATGTTATGGAATCGATCATGACGGAGACACCTACTATGGCAACTTCCCCCAAGGTCATCCATTAGCAGATCCTAATGATAATGATAGTTGTGTACCAGATGTAGAAAAGTGTCCAATCGATAAAGATGAAGATGGTTATTTCGATAATGTTTCTCCATTAAATCCTCAGTTTGATCCGAATGATGCGGACAACTGTATTCCGAATGATACAAGCTGCGGCGGTTGTCCAAGTTTCCAAGGTGCTACCTTTATCTGTAATAATCCTGGGACGGAAAATGAAGCTACTTTATTACTAGAGCCTTCGGAAGATCTAGCTAATTATTCTACTAGTTACTGTGGTCCTTGTGTACAATTCAGCACTATAGCGGATGGAGATTGGAAGGAAGCAAGTACCTGGAAAAATGGGAAAATACCTCCAGTCAACATGAGTGGTATAAACGTAAGTATCAACCATACCCTTTCTGCTTCTCAGGACATAACGATTGGTTTCGGTGGAAACCTCTGGTTGAAAGGTGGTCATTTAACATTGAAAGGGGCTTCCTTAAATCTAACAGGAGGAGCATTTCTGGCCGTCAATGCACAAGTAGTTGTAGATAAAACAGTGCAAATAGATCAGGTTTCTTCTAAGTTTTATATTAATAATAGTACGCTTTTGATTAAGGAAAATTATCTAATTTCCAATAGTGGGGTAAGTTATTTTGAAGGTGCTTGTGTTACTGTAAAAGGAAATTACAATATTACTCATGGTATCGAAGTATATGAAAATACCAATTTGATAGTGGAACAAGGTAATCTAAATGTAGGTCAAAATAGTACGATCGTCATTAAGTTTAGTAAAATGAAAATCGCTGGCAATTTTGATAACAAAGGCTTGCTAACAGGGATGGAAACATTACCTGCCTTAACAGCATTCTCTGTAGATGGCAATGTAAGTAATACAGGACTATGGTTGTGTGGAGTGGAAAATAACTATTGTATTAGAGGCACCAACGAGATACCAACAACCTACTTAAGAGGAGTAGAAAATTGTAGTGGGATTAATGTCTTCTTTGAAGAACATGAGTGTCCTTAGTAATGGTAAATGATAAATGATAAATGGTAAATGGTAAATGGTAAATTGCGCGATGTTGCCCCATAGGATGTTCCTGCACGTGGGTGTCAACATCAAAGAATTCACCATTTACCATTTACCATTATTAAAAACACTTACTCTAAATAAGAATCTAATATCCATCCTTGCTGACCTTCATATTCTACTTTATACCAACCCGATTTCTTTCCGTCAAGGTTAATAGCATTTTTAGTCGTATGATCTAAGATTCTAACATTCACATTATCAGGTAAACGCTTTCTCAATTGCCCAGCACCCATTTTGTGATCTACCCGCATCGCCAAACTACCACCTTTCCCATCTACCAAGCCTGTACCGCCCACATAAAGGCCTGTACTTTTACGACCAGAAGCCGTAGGTCTTGATTTGTTAGCAGCTTCCTGCGTAGATACTTTTTCCCAAATATCGCCATAATCAGGTTCCTTGGATACCTTTGCTTTAGACGCACTTGGCTTATCAGAATTCATTATTTGGTCAAATATAGAACCAAAATCTTCCTCCTTAGTTGGTTTCGTTTTAGCTTTAGCTTGTTCTTTTTTAGCACCCTCGATGACTCTACTTAAAATATCATCCGCCACAGGTGCTCCAGCTGGCGTTCCCCATGCAGGTGGATTAGTCTCTTTTTCTTCTAAATCCAATTTCTTTTTCTTCTCTAATGCCTTCATCTCTGCCTCTATCTTCTGTAGAATACTTTTATCAGCAGTAGGTTCTGTAGGGCTCGCTTCATTTTCTTGTTTCGCTTCTTCAAATTTCCCTTTTAAAATATCAAATATTGATCGTCCTTGATTTTGTGTTTTCTTAGTAGCCACCTCTTTTTGAGCCTCTTCTATTTTATTTCTTATCCGATCAAAAATTTCACTAGGAGCTGTTTTAACTCTAGTATTTTCTCTATTCTCCTGCTGCACCTTAGCCATGCTATCTTTAAGCTTTGAAAATAGTCCCATCTTTTTTAGTTGTAATTATTTGTTAATATAAATTTAAGTTAGTCGCTCTTTTATCAATTCTATTCCTCTCACCTGTAGGATACGTTTAATTCTTAAAATCAATTCTGTAGGTTTGAAAGGTTTGATAACAAAATCTTGAATACCCGCCTCAAAAGCACTCAACACCTCTTCGTCGTCCTTTTCTATAGGAGCTAATAAAACGATCGGCGCCTCATTTTTCATTTTCACACGAATATGTTCGATCAACTTCTGGCAATCTGTATTAGGCATAACCATATCCAAAACAATCATTCCAGGATCGTGTAATTTAATCATTTCAACAGTCTCTTGACCATTTTTGGCCCTCAAGACACCAAACCCCGCTTTTTGTAAACGAAATTCAATAGCTGTTAACATTATTTCTTCGTCTTCACAAATCAGTACTTTCATATTATATTCAAGCTTTTGGTAAAAAGTAGATCGAAATTATAAATCGGTTAGTAATGGGACGACAGTACCAATTACATTTCTTATTTACATCCTTAGAAAGTATTTAATATCAAATAATAGACGCTCATTTAATACTAAGTACCCGAATAATTTGTATTACCTTGCAAATATAACTATTTGATAAATAGTACCTTGATAGATAGTACAGAAAAATCTTAGGCTGAATTAATTCTTAAAAAATATTTCGCAAATATATAAATAAATAACAATTATTAACTATCTAGCATAAAAGAAAGCCTTGAACGGAACGACTAACCAATTCAACATGACAAAACAAGACCAACCAACTTACTCTAACACGTACAAAGGATATGTACTCCTGATTTTAACAGGCGTCTATACTTTTAATTTTATAGATCGCCAGATATTAGTCATTTTACAAGAGTCTATAAAATCAGAATTAGGCTTATCTGATACCCAATTGGGCTTAATGACAGGCTTGACTTTCGCCTTATTCTACGTAACCTTAGGCATTCCGATTGCCCGATTTGCTGATAAAAGTAATCGTAGAAATATTGTGGCCCTATCATTAGCGGTATGGAGTGCTATGACCGCCTTATCTGGTTTGGCAGCTAACTTCACTCAATTATTGCTGGCTAGAATAGGCGTTGGCGTTGGAGAAGCGGGCGGTAGTCCTCCCTCCCACTCTATGATTTCAGATTATTTTCCACCAGAAAAACGAGCAACTGCATTATCTGTTTATTCCTTGGGTATATATATAGGCATACTAGCAGGCTATTCCTTAGGGGGGTGGCTAGATCAAGAGTACGGGTGGAGAATCGCCTTGATGGCTTTGGGAATACCAGGTATCATCTATGCTGTTTTACTGCTAGTAACCGTCAAAGAACCAACAAAAGGGATGTCTGACCCAATAACTCTTAAAACAGGACTGGCGCAGGAAGAATCTACTTTTAGCGAAGTGGTACAACTACTTTTATCCAAAAAGACCTTTGTGTTGTTAGCATTAGCTTGTGGCTTTCGAACATTTGGTAACTATGGAGTAGGTAATTTCTTTGCCCCATTTTTAGCCAGAGTCCACGGTATGGATATGCTCTCTATTGGTGCCTCTTTAGGCTTAGCCACAGGGCTTGGTGGAATGATCGGGACTTTTGGGGGTGGTTTCTTGGCTGATAAATTCGGAAAAACAGACGTCCGATGGTATCTATGGATAGCAGTAGTCGCTGAAATTCTAAATATTATCCCGACATATGTCGCTTTCTTTTCAGATAATACTACTTATGTCCTTTATTGTTATTTTTTAACTGCTTTATTTACAGCTGTATATTTAGCACCTTGTATTGCCGTAACGCATAATCTGGTGAATGCTAAAATGAGGGCTTTATCTTCTGCTATTTTATTTTTAGTTTTGAATTTGATTGGTCTAGGCTTAGGTCCTTTAGGTATTGGTTGGATTAGTGATTATTTAGCGCCTACTTATGGAGATGAGTCTTTAAGATATGCTTTCTGCTTTTCTTTTGTCACCGCCGCAATCGCATTGGTCTTATTCTGGTTAGCCGCCAAGTCTTATCCTGAGGATTTACGAAAGAGTAGGGAAGCTAGTTAAAAAGACCGCTGCGCTGTCGGAAGTCAGATCGCTGCGCTGTCAGAAGTGAGACGTATGATGTTGACTGCTAGATGTTCTCTTTACGCCGAGTGCGTAAAAATCAGAAATCACAGAAGTGTAACGTTCCGATTTATAAAAAAATACTATGTTGAGATTTTTACAAATAGGCATACTACTTTTATTAAGTATGCCGAGTACCGCACAACCCCATTCCGTAGCTAGAGAATGGAATGAGGTATTGTTAACATCTATAAGAAAAGATTTTGCTCGACCTACCGTACATGCAAGAAATTTATTTCACACTTCTATTGCTATGTACGATGCATGGGCCGCATATGAACCACCTAATAAAACAGTATTTCTAGGTAATACTTTAGGAGAATACAGTTGTCCATTTGAAGGAATTCCTGCAAGTGCCAATAAGGAAGGAGATCAAGAGACGGCTATAAGTTATGCGATGTATCGAATTTTGAAACATCGATTTAAAAATTCTCCCAATGCGACCATCGTAGCAGAAGAAATAGATGCTAAGTTTTCCGCATTAAACTATGATAGCAATTTTGTATCAACTGACTACAGCGGAGGTTCGGCTGCTGCATTAGGCAATTATATCGCAGAACATATCATTGCCTTCGGCCTTCAAGATGGGTCGAATGAATATGAAGATTATAGGAACATCTATTATTTCCCACAAAATTTTTCTTTAAATCCAAATCTAGCCGGAGCAGGCTTTGTCTTCGCTCCAGATAATTGGCAGCCATTAAGTTTTGATGTATTCAGAGATCAGTCTGGCAACGAAATACCCGGAGGGGCTTTAGAATTTTTAAGCCCCGAATGGGGAAATGTAGTGCCATTCGCATTGACGGATGCAGAGAAAACTACCTTCCGAAGAGATGGTTTCGATTTTAATATTTATATGGACCCTGGCCCACCCCCATTAATAAGGGATGCAGCAACAAGGCCTTATTATCAAGAGGGCTTTAGTATGGTTCCTATCTGGTCTTCCCATTTAGATCCTGCTGATCCCACTATCTGGGATATATCTCCAGCATCTATTGGAAATATAGCTACCGATCAGTTTCCGACGACTTATGAAGATTATGGGAATTTTTATAAAAAAATAGAAGGAGGTGATCCCAGTATTGGACATACGATGAATCCGGTTACTGGTGCCCCGTACGTACCGCAAAATGTATTGCGAGCAGATTATACAAGAGTCCTCGCAGAATTTTGGGCAGATGGCCCAGATTCTGAAACACCTCCAGGTCATTGGTTTTGTATACTCAATTATGTAAACGACCACCCCGAGTTTGTGAAAAAATTCAAAGGAGAAGGGCCCGTATTAAATGATCTAGAATGGGATGTCAAAGCCTATTTATCACTAGGCGGCGCAGTGCATGATGCAGCGATTGCTTCTTGGAGTATCAAGGGATGGTATGATTATATCCGCCCCATTTCTGCTGTTCGATATATGGCAGATAAAGGACAAAGTTCTGATCCAAATCAAGCTAGTTACGATCAATTGGGGATTCCATTGGAGCCCGGTTATATAGAGGTGATTTCGGAAGGCGACCCATTGGCAGGAGACAATAATGTCAATGTAGGAAAAATAAAATTATATACTTGGCGAGGCCCTAACTATATCAACGATCCAAAAGTGGACTATGCTGGAGTCGATTGGATACTAGCCGAAGAATGGTGGCCTTATCAAAGACCTACCTTTGTCACCCCTCCTTTTGCTGGATTCATCTCTGGGCATTCCACTTTTTCTAGAGCAGCAGCAGAAGTCTTAACTTTACTGACGGGAGATGCATTTTTCCCAGGTGGCATGGGGGAATTTGTTGCTAAGAAAAATGAATTTCTTCGCCATGAAGAAGGCCCTACGCAAGATATAACTTTACAATGGGCGACTTATCGAGATGCCTCAGATCAAACTAGTTTGTCCAGAATATGGGGGGGCATACATCCACCAGCAGACGATATTCCTGGCCGTATTATTGGAGAAAAAATTGGCATTGAAGCATTTAACTATGCTGAAACTTTCTTTGATAATCCAACTACTAGTATAACTAATCTAGCAACTACTAAAAATGTCAACGTTTATCCTAATCCAGTCAGTCAAGGGGATTTGCTGACACTCGATTTACATCGTTCCAATTCTGATCTACACTTAAACATCTACAATATTCAAGGTCAATTGGTACAGCAGCAATCCATTGGAGCGGATATTCTACAATCGACAATTAACATAGGAACCAAAAATTTATCGAATGGTTTTTATGTAGTGGAATTAATAGGAGCAGAGTGGGCAGAGGCATTTAAGATCAATATAGCTAAGTAACGACAAAAAAATAAGTCAGTCGATTTTAACATGAATCTTTTTTTAATGGGTTGAAAACCTATGAAAAAAAGACTCATTTTAAAATCTAAGAGACTGACTTATTTTTTTGTCAATACTAAATAGAATTTAGCACTGCCAGTTTTAAAAAAAATCAGCAGTGCTTTTTGATTTTTGTATAAAATTGAAAAGGCTTAGGCTTGAAAAATTCACTTCGTATCCCGCTCTATTTTTTATAATAATTTCATTTTTTTTTAGTCAAAAAAAAATAATTTATTAATGCATAAAAACTCATTATACCTAATTTTAATAAGTAAGTTCTTGGTCTTGAACTCGTCAAACAACTACCAATCTAATAACATTAAAACATTAAACAAGCACCAAGAATTATTGTAAAATTTAGCCTGTCACCAAATAGCTAATAAGCTGAGTAAGAAATTATATAATAGTTGCATTGGAATGGTTTTGGTATAAATGAAGAAAGAGAATCGTTTACATACACACACAACACGAACCTTGTTTTTAGAATAAAACATTTCAACACCCTATCCTCTCCCCTTTTCTATTCTAGATACACCAATTTATCACAAACATGCAAATTCAATTAGGAATTGATAGGCGAATAATTGCCTATTATACACCTACCCCTATGTCTTTAGTCGGGCAAGTAATACATTATTTTGACACCTATCTCAGTAACGAATTTAACGAATCTGATGCGTCTATAGCTCAACTGATTACCGTAGCCTATTTAGAACAAAGAATGCCTTTAAGTCAACTAATGAATACTTGGCAATCGAATATTAATTATGTCTACTTAATGCAACATAAAAGGATAACACGTGATTCCTTAAAAGCCTTTATTGAACGAAAAAGGAATATTCTGTTAAACCATTTAGAGGCCATCAGTCAAGCTTGTGGGAAACCTCACTTTGGAGCAGAAAATTTTGAATTTTATTTAATGGATATTTATAGATCATAGCACCCACCAAAATCAATTCAATTAACATCTTTATTATTGACACTCTTAAGTACTTAGGAAATTATATGACAGAAGTTGATTAAAGCTATCTTGAGGATACCTTTAATCAACTTCACATTAGATTTATTCTAATAAAAATACAGTCAAATGGAAAACCTTTCATTTACTGGTATTCAATTGCTGATTGCTATTTCAGCAATAGGAATACAGTTCCTAGTAGCCATCTATTTCTTCCGAAATAAATTTAATAAAGCATCTTTTTCCAGCTCTTCAAAAGATACTTTTTCCTTTTTTACTAATCGAAACAAATACTTAGAAGCAGATGCTTTCAAATGGCGGAATACCATTTGGACCGCTAGCTTGGCCATTGCCCTTCTAGTAAGTGTCCTAGCGTTTAATTGGACCTCTTACGGAGAAGAGACCTACATCGACGAAACAATCGCTCTTGACGAAGAATTCATAGATATACCACCTACCACCATTCATAGTCCACCACCTCCTCCTCCGCCACCGCCACCTCCTCCAAAAAAATTAGAAATTACAATAGATGAAACCACTATCGATGAAGCACCCGTCTTCGTAGATGAAGTAGTCATGGACAATCCACCGCCACCACCGCCTATTGTCAAAACAACATTAGCGCCTCCCCCACCACCACCTATTGTCGAAGATCAAGATTTGGGATTAGAAGAAATATTTGATGTAGTAGAACAAGCCCCACGCTTCCCAGGTTGTGAAGCAATGGCAGGAGATAATAAAGCCAAAAAAGTCTGTGCAGACAAAGCGATGCTTCAATTCATTTACGAACATATACAATATCCTGCCATCGCCAGAGAAAATGGAATAGAAGGAACGGTCGTCATAAGATTTGTTGTCGAGAGAGATGGCTCCATACAGCAAGCGACCATCGTCAGAGATATTGGCGCTGGTTGTGGGGCGGAAGGATTGAGGGTCGTGAATCTAATGAATGCGAAACAAAAAGTCTGGATGCCCGGGAAGCAGCGTGGGAAAGCGGTAAGGGTGCAGTTTAATTTGCCGATTAAGTATCGATTGAATTGAACGTCCCTCCTCTAATAATAATTGAGTGGATCACTCAAAGTGGAATGTCGTCAGCTCAATGGATTAAGAGACGAATTCTTGATGGCAGAAACTTGTAAAGTGGCTGTCATCTGGGTTTCAGAGAAAGATGACAGCCATTTTTAAAATTTCTGCCATCAAAGATTAAAAGTTAAAATAAACATAATTGAACACGGATTTTACTGATTTTGTAGGTCGCCTGTATAGACGTGTTCAATAGGTCGAGAGCGTGATATACCTGTCTGGTAATTGTCAACATCACTCACAACCTACAAAAATCCATATAGTTACGAAGTAGCTCCGCACTGGGGTAGAATGTAATTAGTAATAAAAAAAGTCTACGCCTAGATACACGACCTACAAAGATCCAAAAAAATCCGTGTAGCTACGAAGTAGCTCCGCGTTGAATTATGCCACAGGTAGCTACCTTTTTTTAAGCCAATTGATCCGATCACTTTTTTGCTAATTATCTGGAATAATCTATTGAGTCAACGATCCGTTTGTATGAGTGGTCGGATCAAGTTGTTCGTTAAAAACAAATACTTTTCTGTACCCAAATTTGAAATAGTAGAAGCGATCCATTAATATTGTAAAAAATACACAAAATGAGTCGCCAAGATATAAGCCTTACCGTTGATGCGGTTGTTTTCGGATATGATGCCAAAGATGGGTTGTCTGTACTTTTAATTAAACGATTGATCAATCCATTCAAAGGAAAATGGGCCATTCCTGGAGGCTTTGTTTTGGAAGGAGAAAGTTTAGAAAAGGCAGTAGAAAGAGAATTACAAGAAGAAACGGGGGTAGCTGTTAATTATTTAGAACAGTTGTATACCTTCGGCCAACCAAATAGAGATCCTCGTAGTCGAATTGTTACAGTCGCCTATTATGGATTAATCCGTCGTTCTAATTTTGAACTACATGCAGCGACCGATGCAGAAGATGCTCAATGGTTTTCTATAACAGACTTACCAAAATTAGCGTTTGATCACCAGCAAATTTTTGAAGTAGCCTTGAATCGTTTGCGAGGGAAAATAGCTTATGAACCTATTGGTTTTGAGTTACTAGATGAACAGTTTCCCCTACCTGATTTACATCGTTTGTATGAGACTTTATATGGCGAAAAAATAGACCGCCGAAACTTTAGCAAAAAAATACTGCAATTAGATATTTTGGAAGATTTAAACAAATTTCAAGCACACACTGGTCGAGGTCGTCCTAGTAAATTATACCGCTTCAATAAGAAGAAATATTTTGCGCTAAAAGAAAAGGGGATGATTTTTGAGATTTGAAATGTTATTGTTTAGCATCGGCAGACTAGACTTACCAAGTTTTGCAACTTGGTAAGTCTAGTTTTTCAAGGAAACACTGCAAGTAATCGGATCAATTTTAGGCTGTCAGCTCTTTGATTATCAAAACATTATAGTTCAAGGATGATGGCAGAAATTTTCAAAATGGCTGTCATCTTTCATTGAAACCCAGATGACAGCCACTTTATAAGTTTCTGCCATCAAAAATCCGTCTCTTAACCTGACAGCAACAGGTACAAACTTCGACGATCGACTCCTTAATGTATTGAGAACAAATTGTCTATTGTATTATTGCCTTCTGGTTAATTGACAGATTATACCATTAAAATACTATAGGCATCTTATTCCTAATCCATTAAGTTGACGACATTCCTCTGCAAATGATCGCATGAATTAACTGCCTACCACAACTATTTTTATACTCAAATATTCCTATCTACCCTACATCATAACTAGTTTCTCTTCTACCTATCAGTTATCAAGAGTCCATCTCTTAACCCAATAGTTACAGGCGATATATAAGGTTTAAGAAATATTTTGTGTAATTTTTACACAAAAAACTTGCATGCAACATCTACTAGCACTTATATTTGTGTAAAAAATACACAAAATAATTACCAATGAAATATTTACACCTTGATCCTAGCTTTACTCCCTTCGATAAATCCATTGCTTTTGAAGCATTTACTTTTAATGGTGGAGAACCACATATAAAAATCACGGAAGACTCAATCCCAGATTCCG
>CALJIY010000582.1 GCA_937973945.1 uncultured Saprospiraceae bacterium
TCGACGAAAATGTCGTAAAAAACTTTGGTTTGATCCAAACCAGGTCCTTGATAAATAGTCGCCCAATCGCCATTTGAATTTCCACCCCATAAATAATTAAGATCGTCTATGCGTCTTTGCGCATGATTGCTCTTTTTTCGAGGATCGTCTAAGGTATAGGTAGCACTATTGATGTCTGAGAAGTCAATGCTTGTAGTCATGTTTTTAGATAAAATCACAGCGTTTCTTGTCATGACCCCTAAGTGATTTCTATGACGAACGGATACATAGTATCTACCCGGCGCATATTGAAATTTTACTGGAGAACTACCATCGGTATCCACAATATCTCCATCTCGTTGAATAAGGGCAGAACGCGTAGCTATTATTTTTGTAGGATCATTTTCTGCATGAAGCTGTATAAATACCCAATCCACTATAGCATTATCTCCTGTTACCTCTAAGACTTCTTTTTGCACCATTTCTTCTCCTTGTCCTAGAACTTTAAACGGAATAGGATCGCCATCATATATCTTTAAATCTTTATATGGTTCTTTTAGTGGTAATAAATTAAGCGCTCTTAAATCATCTCTCATGATAGACGGATTATCTTCATCATAAGCTCCTTGTAGTAGTGCTTTGATAGCAACTGTTACATAGCAGGTGGGGGTATCATCGCATGGCGCAATGAGAATAGTTTGAGCATCTATTGCATTATTGGCTTCTACGGTACATTCTGGTTTTTCATTCGGAATACAATAATCATAATCGTCCGTATCTCCTTGACCAACGGTTATCCCATCGCCATCGCAATCGTTGCCATCTAATAACTGTGAGCCACCCGTGCAAGGATCGAAAGGATCTTCGTCAGTATCATTAGGGGTGCCATCCCCATCACAGTCGTTTGGGTCAAGTGCATCAGCACATTCAACGACCGTATTTATGGTTGCGGCAATACCATTATTATCCGTAACATCTAGATCGAATTCTATAATTTCCTCTCCTTCAATAGGGGAAGAGGTTTCGCAACCTGGTTGAGCATTTGGTACGCAAAAGTCATAATCGTCCATATCTCCTTGACCAACGGTTATCCCATCGCCATCGCAATCGTTTCCATCTAATAACTGTGAGCCACCCGTGCAAGGATCCAAAGGATCTTCGTCAGTATCATTAGGGGTGCCATCCCCATCACAGTCGTTTGGGTCAAGTGCATCAGCGCATTCAACCACCGTATTTATGGTAGCAGCAATACCATTATTATCGTTAATATCTAGATCGAATTCTTCAATTTCTTCTCCTTCTATAGGGGAAGATGATTCACAATCTACTTGCGCATTTGGAACACAAAAGTCATAATCATCTATATCACCTTGGCCTACCGTAATGCCATCCCCATCACAATCATTGCCTGGTAATTGATTGGTCCATCCGGTACAAGCATCAAAAGGATCTTCGTCTAGATTATTAGGAGTACCATCCCCATCACAATCTCCGTAATCCGCTACTTCTGTAGGGCAAGGATTATTTATAATAGCAGTTACGCCTTCAGATTCTACTACAATCAAGTCTTCTTCGAAATCCACTTCTTCTTCAATTTCTACCGCTGTAGCCTGAAAATTTTCACAAGCAAGCTGTGGATTAGGTACACAAAAATCATTGTCATCCAAATCACCTTGACCTACGGTCACCCCATCGCCATCACAGTCATTTTCTGCTGGTGGGGTTTTACCACCGATACATGGATCTAATGGAGCAATATCTTCGCCATTAAGTGTGCCATCATTATCACAATCTAATTTTTTATCTGCTACATCACAATTCACAACCATCACGAGTTTTCCCTTAGAGAAACTGGTATACGGTATTAATGTGCCGATGGCCAAACAGAAGATCATTATGGCGCTCTTATGATTTTGGAATAATAGAAAAGATTTTGAGTGGGTCATTTGAAGTGTGAGTTTAGTTCACAAGTTGATGGAAATTATGTCTTGACATACCCTCATCAACTTTTTTGTTTTGTTTAGGAATTACGTAAAAATTAGGAAGGATTTATAGTGTAAATAGGAGGTAGAAAGCATGAATAAATAGGGAGGTAGGTTAACCTTAGGAGCTTTGAAAAAATAAATTTACCAATTTTGAAATGGATTCTTTTTTGTATGGGTTGAAAACCTATAGAAAAAAGATTCAATTCAAAATTCTTCTGGTAAATTTATTTTTTCAATAATACTTCTTGTGATTTCAATACTTAATAAGAGGGTTAGTTTGGAGGAAATTTAAATTCGAGTAGTCCTGTAGTGCTATGGATATAAAGGTTCAACACTTATACATCATGGGAAGGAAAAAATTGCCTTAAAAGATCACCTAATAGTAGTTCAAATTCTATTCCTAATTTAAACTTCTCCTGTTTGTTATTAGTAAAGCCATCATATAATACCAAGATATAATGATTAATTAGCTAATTATGAGCCGTTTAAATTATTGGATAAATAAAAAAAACTTCAAAAATAATTTTTATTTTGAACGGATTAGTATTAAGTTTACACAAAACAATCGAGGGGCAAACACTCATTAAAGGCTTTTTTTCTTTCTTTCCTTACTATTCAAGTATTTTTTATACTTTGGCAGTTCTAATGCTAAAAGTCTTACATGCTTGATATTCTGAAAACAACTTCCTGTTTTAATCAATTAAACGTATTAATTGTTGGTGATATAATGCTTGATCATTATATCAATGGTCAGGTGAATAGAATTTCACCAGAAGCTCCAGTCCCTATTATTGATATTGGGGAACAACGTTATCGTTTGGGTGGTGCAGCAAATGTAGCATTAAACATTCAAGCACTTGGTGCAATTCCACACCTCTGTGGGGTAATTGGCCAAGATCAACATGGGGAGCAATTGAGCCTAGTCTTAAAGAAGGAAAGTATTAATGCTTCATTAATTCATCGGTCGAGTAGTAGGAAAACTACTTGTAAAACGAGGATTCTTTCCCAAAATCAGCAACTCTTTCGATTAGATCAAGAAGATAAACATGATCTTAATTTAGCAGATCAAGAACATTTGCTGAGCTTGATTAAAGACTTTCTGGACCATCAAAAAATAGATGTCTTGTTGTTTCAAGATTATAATAAAGGGGTACTATCCTTATCCGTCATCAATAGCTTACTGAAAGAAGCATGGAAGCGAGAAATTCCTACGGTAGTAGATCCAAAGGAAAACAATTTTTTTGCCTATAAACGAGTCGATCTATTTAAGCCTAATCTAAGAGAAATTACGCAGCAAATTGCTGATACGCTTTCCACTACCATCGAGGATTTACGTAAAACCAGCCGATTCATCCATCAACAATTAGCTAATAAAAAGACCTTGATTACCTTATCTGAAAAAGGACTTTTCTATGATGATGGACAATCCTCCAAAATCATCCCAACCACACCTCGAAAAATAGCGGATGTTTGTGGAGCCGGTGATACGGTGATCAGTGTAGCTGCGCTTGGTGTGGCCTTGAATTTAGACATGGAGGAGATTGCTATTTTATGCAATTTAGCGGGTGGTCAAGTCTGTGAAAAGGTTGGTGTGGTGGCGGTAGATCTTAAGCAATTGGTAGCTGATTACAACAATTATAAGGATAATAGGCTTGTTCTGTAATTACCCTAATGTGGCTAGCTGATGATTCCTTATTCTAAAAAAGTCTACTTTTTCTTAGTCTAATCGAACAAATGTTTCGAATTACTAGTTTAATAAATCAGTATAAATTATATAAATTCCGAAATTGGAACCTTTTCCAAGAAATAGAAAAAAATCGTAATAATAATGGCAGAAGAAAAGAAAAAAAAGAATCAATTAAATATTGAATTACCCGAAGAAATAGCAGAAGGAATTTATTCCAATTTAGCCATTATCTCTCATTCTAATTCAGAGTTTGTTGTTGATTTTGTCCGAATTTTACCGAATGTCCCTAAGGCTAAAGTAAAATCAAGAATCATTCTGACACCTCAACACGCTAAACGTTTATTAAAAGCATTAAACGATAATGTTAAGAAATTTGAAGCACAGAATGGACCGATCAAAGAACCAGATCATCCTGCTATGCCGCCTATGAGCTTTAATACGCCAAAGGCTCAAGCTTAGTTTAGAGGTCAGAACGCTGTGCTGTCAGAGGTCAGAACGCTGCGCTGTCAGATTGCTAACAACATCTACAAGCGTCATGGTGTCATACGTCTGACTTCTGACAGTTCCGCTAGCGTAAGCTAGCAAGAACGATCTGATCTCTGACTTCTCCTATATCCACTCATCATTCGGAGCAGTTTGATTTCCTCCTGCTTCTCCCGTATTTACGGTGCCAGCCGTTTCGATTAGCATGATTTTGCATTCCTTCTCTGCAAAAGGTTTATGTTCAACTCCTTTAGGTACTACATACATTTCTCCTGCTTTTAAATGTACGGGACCATCTCTGAAATCTATTCGCATTGCTCCTTCCACCACTAAAAAAACTTCATCTGTATCAGCATGACTATGCCAAGTAAAATCTCCTTGTAGTTTGACTAATTTTAAGTGATAGTCATTCATTTGGGCGACTATCTTTGGGGTCCAGTGTTCAGAAAAAAGTCCTAGTTTTTCTTGGAGATTAATTGCCTTCTTTATCATATGCGCTTACTTTTTAAAACAGAAAGTGATGGTATAATTAAACCACTAGGGCGAACGAAAAGTCAAAATCGTACTATATAATTCGTTGAAAAATGCTTGGGTCGATGGTTGAAGTTTGTAACTTCAACCTAATATATTGCAAGTTTGTAACTTGCTTCCACCAATATATATTATAAAAACGACTTTTCGTTCGCCCTAATTAAACCACAAAATAAACAAAAGTCTTTTGTGTTCTTTTGTTCCTTCTGTGGTTCAAAAAAATAACCTTACAAAAGTGCATAAAAAGATTCCAAATACCGACTCATTCTCTTCTTATCTTTTTTCTTTAAGTAAGAACAATTTTCATGAATTTGGAATCCATCTTTTTTGAAATTTTTAAATTGCTTTATGTTATTGGCTAATACCAAAGGATCATATAACGGATCCATTATATATCGATTATCTACTCTAGGAGTTCTTAATTTGGTATTTACTTTTATATAAGGCGCATCTACTAATTTAGCTTGATCAAAATCATAAGGCACTACGATTAATTTATCTTGTCCTTTCTTTTTCACTAGTTTGACGTTTTGTTGAAAACGTACATCCCAATCAGTATTCCCAATCATATAGTTGAAAACCAATAAGTTATGATAGTCATTAGCTACTAGTTGGGAGGTATTTACTCCATATTGCTTAACGATGATTCCACCTATCCTCAGTGCCATTTCAGCGGAGTTTTCGATTATGACGGCATAGCTATCAATCTTTCTTTTCTCATCTGAATCATGAAGATAAGTAATCTTTATTAACTTCACCCGAAAACTATTAGGACTAATGTTATTATAAAAACGATAGGTCCAATACTCTTTTAATAACAAATTTTCCATGGACCCATCTAGCTGACAATGGGTAACTAATTTGATTTTATCAAAGCTTTGATCTAAGCCTAGTCTTGATAAATCTGTTTTCTTGAAATTTAGTTTTAAAGGAGGGATGTCACACATGATCCTTCTGGATTTTCCTCTACTTTTAATTTTGATAGGCAAGTTTACTATTTCCTTATTTTTAGAGTGGACAATTAATTGTGCTGCCTGATAATCCTCTCGCTTTTTATTCAATAAAAGAGAATCTAAATTTGTTTTTACTACCAATTGATCTGCTATTTGCAATTGTGTGAAGATCGTTTTCAACGGAGTATTTGAGATAGCTTCCCCTTGTTTGATGGCAAATGATTTTTGGATGGAAACCAATAGGAAGATGCCGATAAAGAATAATTGTAAAGTGTAGATTGTCCTTTTCATAAAGCATGATATTTTATACTTACAAATATGCTGTTGAATTAGACTAATGAATAGTTGTTTATTTTGAATTGTTATTATTTCTAGTTGAATTGTTACTTATTGAAAAATTGCCATCTTTAAGACAGTGTAAATGTTAGTTCACCTAGCCATGTAGGCTATTCAGTTATGTAAGTATTTTGTTTAAACTTTGACAAATCCAAAAGATTCTTTTTAAATAATACACTGTTTTATTACCTTCAAGCTTACATTAATCAACTTAAATCAATCAACTTATGGAATTTTTAGAACCAATTATCGCTGCTATAGCAGCCTTTGGACTTGGATTTGTTTGGTATTCTGCTTTGTTTGGAAAAGCATGGCAAAGAGAAACGGGTATTTCTGATGAAGAAGCTCAGTCAGACATGCTAAGGACACATGGCTTATCCTTTTTAATGATGTGTATTATAGCTGCGGGAATTAATTTTATAGTCAATCTACATGGAATAGAGGAGCAAACATTTGTTCATGGCGGCTTTCATGGTGCACTATCTGCTGTTATGTACGCGCTTCCATTGATGGGGGTCAATTATTTATATCAGAAGAAATCTTTGAAATTGTTCTTAATTGATGCAGGCTATGCTTTGGCATTTTTTGCCTTGGCGGGCGGGGTGTGTGCGGCTTTGAAGTTTTAGCCACATTCTATTTGTTGAACCACAAAAGGCA
>CALJIY010000583.1 GCA_937973945.1 uncultured Saprospiraceae bacterium
GGCGTTGACGAGTGTGCCCCAGTAGATATCACTTTCGATAATCTGGAAGGCATATTAACGGATGACTATACCATTAATTGGAATTTTGGAGATGGGAATACAAGTACTGAGGTAGTGCCGACCCACGTATATGAGAACTCCGGAAACTATGGCGTTACCTTATCCATTCTCTCTCCTTCTGGCTGCCAAACAGAATCCGTTTATGGAAATTTGGTAAGGGTTAGCCCCTCTCCCACCGCGGACTTCTCCTATACACCTGAAGAAATAAAAATTGTCAATCCAACTGCTAATTTCATAGACTTATCATTGAATGCTGCTTCCTGGGATTGGGATTTTAATGGATTGGATCGGTCAACCGAACAGAACCCTGTTTTTACTTTCCCAGATACAGGCAGGCAAGTGGTAACCTTGATCGTTGCCCATCAGAGCGGTTGCACAGATACCACAACAGCAGTGATAGATATTATCCCTTCAATAGATCTATTCGTACCCAATGCTTTCACACCTAATGGCGATGGTTTGAATGACCTATTTCTACCGGTTGGTTTCTCGTTTGGTTCTTTGGAATATCAGTTTAGTATTTGGAATAGATGGGGTGAACAGGTCTTTTCAACCATGACCTTTGGAGAAGGATGGAATGGACAAAAAAATAATGTAGGGAAAGTTGCCCCTACAGGAGTATATACCTACTTAATCGAATTTGTAGACAATAGAGGAGAAAAACATACTAGACAAGGTTATGCCACGCTTGTACGATGAGGCTTAAAGATTTCTAGACTTTTCTGGACTTGGTAAGTTTTAAAAACTTCCCAAGTCTAAGTCTAGTATAAAACTACCCATTAATGAATCAAAAAAAATTAACATACCTACTAATATTCTTTTGTACTTGCTTCCTACAACAAGCATTTGCGAAACATATTATTGGCGGAGAAATGACTTACAAGTGTTTGGGAAATGGTGATTATGAAATAGAAATGCGGGTCTATCGAGATACCCTGGGAGATGGCGCTTTGTTAGATTCTCCAGCAGCTATTGCTATTTACAGATGCGGCACTAATTTAGATTGTTTTAATTTAGATCAAGGTGATCAAAACATATTATTTGGCGCTAATTTATTGTTTCAAACACCAGTTGCTATAAATGATCTATTATGCCTTGAAGGGGATGCTCCCGGTGTAGAAGAAGGTTTATACCGTTTTAAATTAAGTGATTATGGTATTTCATTAAATTTAAGTTCAGATAGTTATTTTATAGTTTACCAACGTTGTTGTAGAAATATTGGAATCAACAATATAAGAAACGCTGAAGATAGAGGCTCGACCTATTATGTAGAAATCACGCCTGAGGCACAACAAAATTGTAACTCCAGCCCAGTATTCAATAATTTCCCCGACTTAGTGATTTGTCAAAATTTTGAAATGCAGTTTGATCACTCTGCTACAGATCCTGATGGTGATAGCTTAGTGTATTATTTTGAAAAACCGCTTGATGGTGGAGGGAATGATCTAAGTGATGCAAGAGTTAATACTTGTATAGGAGCTATTCCTATTCCTCCATGTCCACCCATAGCCAATAGGGCTCCATTTTTTACAGAATTAAATTATACTAGTCCTACATTCGGAGAAACGTTCCCCTTAGGACGATCTACTACTGATGGAATTAATTCCACCGTTACCATTGATTCTATGACGGGGATAATATCAGGCATTCCTAATATTGCTGGATTGTTTGTTGTCAGTGTGGCTGTGGAAGAATATAGGGATGGTGTACTTTTAAGTACAATAAGAAGAGATTTTCAATATACCGTTGGTGTCTGTGTCAGAAATATTGAAGCAAGAATTGTAGGAGACGTAGAAGTAGGAGACCGAGCCTATCGCTCCACAATTTGCCAGCAAAATAATGTAGTTTTTGAACATGCTAGTACACCAGAATATGCGGTTGGAGAGATACGATGGGAATTTGATTTAGATGGTCAAAATTTTGTAAGTACGATGGAGGAAGCCATTGTAACATTTCCATCTACTGGTATATTTGAAGGTACCTTAATCGTCAATCCTGGCTCTAGGAACTGTGAAGATCGGGCCACAGTTACGGTAAATATTTTACCAGAAACAATTGCCGACTTTAGTTTTGATTATGATGAATGCGAACCCGGTTTTGTTTCCTTTGTCAATGAATCTAGTACTCTATCTGATGGGATACAGGAAATCAATTGGGATTTCAGCGATGGTAGAGTTTATAATTCTGATAATGTGGAATACCTTTTTCCCACTTCTGGAAACTTACCCGTCTCGCTGACGGTCCGAGATGTAAATAATTGTACTAGTACGGTGACCAATATTGTTCCTTATTTCCCTTTATCCCCAGAAATATTTGTTGCGCCTAGTGCTTCCCTTGCCTGTGCCCCTGCAAGTATCACCTTTGATAATTTAGACACCTTAGTTTCAGATCAATATGACATTAGTTGGGATTTTGGAGATGGAGGAGGTAGTTCTGATGTGAGTCCGACATATACATACGAGACTCCTGGCGTATACAACGTGAATTTGGATATAAAAAACCAATTTGACTGTAGGACCGTTCTGGAATTACCTGGATTAATAGAAGTAACGCCTTCTCCTATTGCAGACTTTAGTTTTACGCCAGAAGAATTAAATGTAGTTGACCCAACAGCAAATTTCTTCGATAATTCCATAGCTGCCATCGCATGGGACTGGGATTTTAATGGCGTAGGTAGTTCTAATGAAACAAATCCTAGTTTTACTTTCCCCGATACAGGGATGCAGGTCATACAATTAATCGTTACTCATCCTAATGGCTGTACGGATACAACTAGTCAATTAATCGATATTTTCCCTTCAGGAGAATTGTTTATGCCAAATGCGTTCACCCCTAATGGCGACGGCCAAAATGATATTTTCATTCCAGTTGCCTTACTTTTTGGTAGTAATGATTTTTCTTTTACTATTTGGAATCGTTGGGGGGAACAGGTGTTTTTTTCTGATAACATTAATACAGGTTGGAATGGTACAAAGAATAATTCTGGAAAAAATTCTCCGCCTGGGGTGTATACCTATCTGATAGAATTTACGGATAGTCGAGGGGCAACAAAGCTAGTAAAAGGATATGCTACTTTGTTGAGATAAGATATAATTTGCTATTTTGCCGATAAATTTTAAATCATCTTTTATGCCTACCAAATTTTTCGTCAAAATAGGATTACTGTATATCACTGGCTTTTTACTATTAACCAGTTGTAGTGCAGAACAAAATACTAGTAAAAAGATAAAGGCTCGTCCCAACATCTTGTTAATTGTTGCGGACGATTTGGGCTTTACTGATTTAGGTTGCTATGGCAGCGAAATCAAAACACCTAATATTGATGCTTTAGCAAAACAAAGTTTACGCCTTACCTCTTTTTGTACTGGGCCAACCTGTTCCCCTACTCGTGGCATGTTGTTAACTGGAGTAGATGCCCATCGGAATGGATTTGGAACAATGGTGGATGATTGGGCGGATAACCAATTGGGATTACGAGGCTATGAAGGCTATTTGAATTTTGATGTTGTTACCTTTCCCAAGTTATTACAAGATGCGGGTTATCATACCTCCATTGCGGGAAAATGGCACCAAGGTTCTCCACGCAAAAAAGAACAATGGCCTTTTAGTCGAGGCTTCACTCGTTCCTTTTGTTTAATACCAGGTGGCGGTGGACATTTTTATGATAAGCAACCTTTTCTATCCGTCATACCAGAATCCGCCTATTTGCAAGACAGCAGTTTGGTAGGCACCTTACCGAAAGATTTTTATTCCACTAAAAATTATGCGGATAAGGCCATTGAATATATTGACGAAAGTGTCCAAGCAGATAAACCCTTTTTCCATTTTCTATCTTACACGGCACCGCATTGGCCTTTACAAGTACCTGACGAATTTGTCGATTTGTATAAAGGTCGATACAATGATGGCTATGAAGCATTGGCATTAGAACGGTTAGACAACGGGAAAAAAGCAGGCACGATACCTGCGAATGCGGCCCTTCCACCTTTAAGTCCAAATGTCATTCCGTGGAAAGAATTAGAGCCCGAAGAACAACAACTAGCCAGTAAGTCTATGGAGATTTATGCCGCTATGATCGAACGATTAGATCATCATACAGGTAGAGTCATTCAGCACTTAAAAGATATTGGAGAATACGAAAACACCTTGCTTATTTTTATGGCAGACAATGGTGCAGAAGGTAATAGTATCATGGGCTATATGGGCACAAGAGAATGGGTAGACACCACTTTTGATAATAGCCTAGCCAACATAGGTAAAATAAATTCTTATGTCGAATTAGGTACTGGTTGGGCACAAGTAAGTTCTTTGCCTTTTAAATGGTATAAAGCTTTTGCCACAGAAGGTGGGGTACGAGCCCCCGCTATGTTTCGTTATCCTAAAGGGAAGAATATAGCCAATACGATCAATCATAATTTTGTTTCTGTTCTAGATTTAGCGCCGACATTTTTAGAATTAGCGGGCGTTCAGCATCCTCAAACAACATATAAAGGGCGTGAAATATTCCCTATACAAGGAACTTCCATGCTGCCTTTATTGGCAGGTGAAAGTAAGTCTGTTCATCCACCAGAAAAAGTGCATGCCTGGGAATTATACGGACGACGCGGCCTTAGAAAAGGAAAATGGAAAGCAGAATGGATGGAGCCACCTTACGGAAACAATGAGTGGGAACTATACGACCTAGAGCAAGATATTGCACAGCAACAAAATGTAGCGAAGCAATATCCAGATAAACTTAAGGAGTTAATTAATGATTGGAAAGAATACGAAAAAACGAATGAGGTGACTTTACCAGATCGGCCAACGGCTTATGCAAAAGAGACCATTTGGCTTAAATGATAGAGTTGTATCTTTGTTCCGACAAGTATAACCTATTTACCTACTCTAAGCTACACAATCTTAAAAACTATGAAAATCGGCGTTCCAAAAGAAATCAAAAACAACGAAAACAGAGTAGCCTTAACACCCGCAGGCGTGAGTGCATTGGTCAATCGAGGGCACATTGTTTATGTACAGAAAACAGCAGGGGAAGGTAGCGGCTTTAGCGATGCAGAGTATAGAAAAGCAGGGGCTAAGATGAAAAACGATATCGAAAGCACCTATAAAGTAGCTGAGATGATTGTAAAGGTAAAAGAACCAATTAAGTCAGAATACGCGCTTATCAAAGAGGACCAATTGGTATTCACTTATTTTCATTTTGCCTCTCATTTACCCTTGACCAAAGCGATGATAAAAAGTAAAGCGATTTGTCTCGCTTATGAAACAGTAGAGCTACCTGATCGCAGTTTGCCGCTATTGATACCTATGTCAGAAGTGGCAGGTAGAATGTCTATTCAACAAGGAGCCAAATATTTAGAGAAACCAGAGAAAGGAAGAGGAGTATTATTGGGTGGCGTGCCAGGCGTGCCGCCAGGAAAAGTAATGATCTTAGGTGGTGGAATTGTTGGAACACAAGCAGCAAAAATGGCAGCAGGTTTAGGTGCTCAGGTAACTATTTTAGATATTAATTTAAATAGACTTCGCCATCTATCCGACATCATGCCTGCTAATGTGACAACCCTGTATTCTAACGAATACAATATTCGGAAGCTCATAAAAGAAAGTGATTTAATCATAGGTGCCGTATTAATACCTGGAGCAAAAGCACCTAATTTGATCAGCAAAGCCATGCTAAAAGACATGCGCCCAGGAACGGTAGTCGTAGATGTAGCCGTTGACCAAGGAGGTTGCATTGAAACCTGTAAGCCAACGACCCACGCAGATCCCACTTTTATCATTGAGGATGTGGTGCACTATTGTGTGGCGAATATGCCTGGCGCCGTACCTTCCACTTCCACTTTGGCTTTGACAAATGCAACCTTACAATATGCTATTCAACTTGCCGATAAAGGTTGGAAAAGAGCCTGTAAGGAAAATGCAGCGCTAGCAAAGGGCTTAAATATTGTCAAAGGAAAGGTGGTTTACAAAGGGGTAGCTGATGCTTTTAATTTAAAACATGAATCAGTTGCTTCGCTTTTGAATTAAGATATGAACAGGACGTTTTTAATACCTTTTTCTAAGGCGTTTGCTGCTTTGTGATTTGACATATGGAAAATAGTATTTCTTATGTCAAATCACAGAGAGCGATAGCTGTTTTAGAAAAGGAAAAAAAGTAAGTTGCATACCGGCTAGGAACATACCTATCTTTTATTTTAATCATTCCAATACAGCGTATTCGGATTATCCACCAAAATCTTTCTCAAGGTAAGTTCGTCTCCAAATAAAGATAACAAGTCTACTAAATCTCCATCATCTGGCATATGCTCTTTGATATTCGGGTGTGGAAAATCTGTTCCCCAAATACATCGATTAGGTGCTACTTTAATTAAGGCTTGTGCATACGGTATGGCATCATAAAATGGAGGACCTGCTGTGGAATTTCGTTCTGACCCACTAACTTTTACCCACCAATTTTCTCGCTGCATAAATTCTAATAACAACTTAAAGGCAGGCTGTTCCACACCTAGATTCGTTGGTATTTTCCCCATATGATCCACAACGATATTCATATCCTTAAACTGGCTAAAAAAGCCTTCATATTCGATAATATCTTCTGCATTAACATGAATCACCAAATGCCAACCGAATTGTTTGACTCGTTCTAGCACATTTTTCATTCCGTCTAAATTAGGTGCACCACCGAGATGCTTGACAAAATTAAAACGCACCCCTCTAACTCCTCCTTCGTGTAATGCCTCAAATTCCTTATCTGTAAAATCTTTATTGGCGATACAGACTCCACGCCAGTATTTATCCCCTCGCCACTTGATGGCATCTAACATCGCCCGATTATCTGGACCGTGACAACTTGCTTGTACAATAATCGCACGTTCTAAACCAATTTTATCATGTAAAGCTTTTAATCGTTCTTTTCCTGCATCGGGTGGTATATAGGTACTTGTTGGATGGTATGGAAAAATATTGCTCGGGCCAAAGACATGGCAATGGGCATCGCAGGCCATTGGGGGGGCTTTGAACTTGGGGGTATTGGGATTTAGGACGGGGGGTATGCAGGTTTTTTTTGTCATTTATTGCTGTTATTTTTTCCCCTCGGGTTTCACCCGAGGTTATTCATGTTCAACCACTCCGTGGTTGGTTGGTTAATTAATCTGTAATTTAGGGATTACGCAAGTCTTGGGATATACACTTCTCCTTTACTAATTATGCGCGCTGTCCGAACGGTCCCAGACTTTCCTACTACCAATTCTTTACCTTGAAATTTAGCTTCCAAGCTGACGGAAAATTGTCCAGAAGGATGCTCTACAGACAAGGCGCTAAGATCAGCTGGAACATTGGCAATCCCTTCTGCAACAGAGCCAGGGATAATACAACCTGTTGCTGCGGACACGGCGCCCAACACTCCTATTGCTGCATGACATACATGTGGAATAAAGGTTCTAGTATTCACCAAACCTCCATTTTTAGCGTGAGATAATATAGACATTTTGGGTACGGTCTTTTGACTGACATCTCCCAAATTCATTTTCGGACCAATTTGTAAACGGATACTTTCTAGGCGTTTTTTTAGGTCCTCATTGGCATCTAAAGCGGCTTTACTTTCATAGCCACTAATCCCTAAATCTGTCGCTCTTATATTCACTACTGGCATGCCATTGTCCACACAAGAAACTTCGATACCATCTACTATATCAATCACATTTCCTGTTGGTAATAATGCTCCACAATTAGCTCCGGCGATGTCTAAGTAATTACAAATAATCGGTGCACCTGTTCCTAGTACCCCATCTACTTTAGCATCTCCTTCAATCATTAATTGGCCATTAGGCGTTTGAACGGTTACCTCACATAAGCCTCCGCTATTGAGCATATGAATCGTCGCAGTCGTAGTTGG
>CALJIY010000584.1 GCA_937973945.1 uncultured Saprospiraceae bacterium
CCAATAGGTAACACCTCTTTTACTAATTTAGGATAAGCTTGATCTGGAATTTCCAATTGTCCTTTAAAAATATGAAAAGCTATAATACCCGGTAAGACCACAATTAAAGGCCCTAATATTTTAAAAAAGGCAGCCAATAACAATCCTTTTTGTCCTTCTTTAAGATCTACTGCGCCTAATGCTCTTTGAATAATGGCTTGATTGGTTCCCCAATAAAAAAGTTGGACCAACATCATCCCAGTAAAGATGGTCGAAAAAGGAACGGATGCTTTACTATCCCCAATAGAATTAAATTTTTCAGGTGCTTCTCTTATTAAGATAGCCATTCCTTCTGCTGCGCTGCCACCACCAATATGTTGTAAACCAAAATAGGGAATTAATAATCCCCCTATTAACAATCCTATCGCATTAATAGTATCGGATACCGCTACTGCTTTTAAGCCCCCAAATATGGCATAAATAGATCCAATGGTACCTATTCCCCAAACACACATCCATAAGGCGGTAGTATGAGAAACACCCATCAAACCTGGAATATCAAACATCGTTACCAAGGCTAATGAGCCAGAATACAAAACAATAGGTAGGAGAACGACTACATATCCAGATAAAAACAGTGCTGAGGTGATCGTTTTAGTCGTTGTATCATAGCGATCTTCTAAAAATTGCGGAACGGTTGAAATACCTCCTTGTAAGTAACGAGGGAGTAAAAATAAGGCCGTCACCACCATGGCTATAGCCGCTAAGGTCTCCCAGGCCATGACTAATATACCTTCGGTATACGCCTGTCCATTTAATCCAACTAATTGTTCTGTTGATAGATTCGTCAATAATAAGGATCCAGCTATTACAGGTGCTGTAAGGCTTCTGCCACCTAAAAAATACCCATCGGATGTCTGTTCATTGGTACCTCTAGTAGACCAGTATGCTATGCCTGCTACAAGAAGTGTAAATGCTAGGAAGGAAAAAATCGCCATTTAGTTCGTTTTGAATTTGATTAAGAATGCACGCTGTAAGCCTTTGAGCCTTGCATCCATACATATGCATATGAAACAACCTCTTTGTTAAAAGAAGAATAACTTTAAATAGGACACAAAATAGAATTTTTTTCCCATTAAAATAATTAATCTCTAAATATTCCATATTAGTAATTGTGAAAAGATAATATTCCCAATTATGCTTTTGATTTGAGATTTAAATTGTGAAAAAAATAGGCGTTAAGTTTATTAAGGCAGCTTATGCTATTTGTGATTTTTTACCACGGATTCACGGATTTAGGTCTTCATAAACATGAAAAGATTTGGGTAGAGATTTTCTAGTACAATTTGAGGAAGGAGGGAGCCGTTTTGAATCTGCTTTGGCAGGAATGTAAGAAGAGAGAGCAGAGCTGGATTTAGTTTAAAAGATGATCCAATTTCCTTTGTTCACAAACGAAATAGGTCTCTATTCTCTGCTCTCGCTCTCTATTCTGATTAAGTATTATAAATGTAAACCACATTCTGTCTTAGGAGAGTTATTCCATCTACCAGAACGGCCATCACCTGGGACCGTACAATGAGAACATCCAATAGAAGAATAGCCTTTAGATTTTAAGGGATGAAAAGGTAAATGATGATCCCTAATAAAGGCATCTCTACCAATATAGTCTATATCCAATAATGGATAAAACTTTACGATGGATTCTTTTTGCTCAAAGATATTTAAAGTGTTTCTAAAATCACTTTGCCACATCATTAAGCCGGAGACCCATATCTTATACTGATCTTTTATTTTTTGAAGGGGTTCCACCTTATTGTAATGGCAACATCTATTCGGCTGAGTCTTCCACATTTCTGTAGAAGAGGTCAATTCGTGTCGAGCAGGTTCCGCCTGAATATTGACCACTTTTAAATCATACAGTTGCGTCAAATATTCTTTGTAAATCAAAGTCTCCTTAAAATGATAACCTGTATCAATAAAGTAGATCGTTTGCTCCTTATTAACGTCTGAAAAAACCTTCAATAAGAAAGCAGAAGTCGCTGCAAAGGAAGACGTCAACATAATATCTTTATGATCGAACTCCTTATACAATTGCTCTACTCTTTTGTATACATCCAAGGCTTTATAGCGTTCACTTAATGCTTGTAAATCTAATGCAACACCTGTTTCTAATTCCATTCTTTTTTAATTCGGGCGATTAATTTTTTCTATAACGCTGCGCTGTCAGATCACTGCGCTAGCGGAAGTGAGGTCATACGTCTGACCTCTGACAGTTCCGTTAGCGTAAGCTAACTAGAACGGTCTGACATCTGACTTCTAAAAAGGAGATACCTTTCCATATTTAATAGTCAATACATCCACCACCTTCCTATCAACAGATGAAAGGATGTACAGATTATCATATTGCTTTTCTGATAAACTAGAATATTGGTTAGAGTTGGCAAATATATTAATTAATGCTGGAGTCGTATTGGAATGACCGACAATTAATATTTTTTTATTTTCTGAAGGTCCTTGAAACGACGCTGAAAATGCTTCTAAATCACTAGGATCATAGGTTTCAATAGCTATGTTTTTAGCTGTTGCTGTTGGCATTGCCGTTTCCATTGTTCGCTTGTAATCCGTTGAATAGATAGCATCTATAGGTACTTCTTCTAATAATCGAGCCAATTCTTCCGCTCGTTCTTGACCTGCTTTGGTAAGACTTGGATTTTTTCCTGTTAATACTTTTTCTGCATGCCTTACTAGGAAAAAGGTTCTTATTTCTTTTGCAATGGGGGCTGTCTTTTTTTCAAATGCGTTTTCTTGTGATTGTTCTGCTGTTTGCTGGATCCTCTTTGTACAATTCAAGAAAAGACATGGAATTAATAGGCTTAAAGCAATGATATACAATAGGTTAGGGGTATGCATGGAGGTTTTTTCTTGATACATTGTATTTATTTAAATGAATGAATGTTTCTATGTTTTTTTTAACATAAATTCATATTGTTATATGGGCTGAAAAAATCATAATTTTTTATTCATCTTCAATAATATTTTTGACACGACCCACTTCTTTTGTGGCTAACATTACTTTAATTCCGTGGGGATGGGTAGCCGATTTAGTTAAAATTCGTTTTACAAATCCTTCTGTTAATACGCCAGATGCCTGATCTCGTTTTTGTACGATTTCTACTAGCTGACCTATTTCAATATTACTTTTCTTAGTACCGTCTGGCATTTTTTTTATTATTTATCTATGTTCTCGCTTCTCTGCTCTCGCGTCTCGCTGTTAATTAAAAAGATATTTTTTTAGTTGGTCAACAGCATCTGACATGGCTATTGGGCCTTGTGTGAATTTCGATTTTCCAAAAAAAGCATGTATGGTTCCATCATAATTTTTATAAGTCACTTTTGTACCTGCTGCATCTAATTTATTCGCATAAGCCTTCCCTTCACTTTTAAGTGGATCAAAACCTGCGGTGATCACAAATGCAGGAGGTAATTGACTATGGTCTTCCGCTAACAGAGGAGAGAAATAGGGGAGGGAATAATCTGATGCGGAATTGGCATAAGCGGTTCTAAAATAATCCATATCTTGAACGCTCAATAAATAGCCTTCTTTAAAATTTTGCTCAGATGCTCGGTCAAAATTACTGGCATCCGTCACCGGATAAACTAACAGCTGGAAATCAATATTTGGCCCTTTTTCTGCTCTTGCTCTTAGGCAAACAGCTGCGGCTAGATTTCCACCAGCACTATCTCCACCTACAGCAATATTATTGGTATCAATACCTATTTCTGCGCCGTGCTTTTTTACCCAATCCGTAGCTGTGTAAGCATCATCCATAGCAGCAGGATACTTATGTTCAGGTGCCAGTCTGTAATCTACAGAAACTACTATAATTCCAGCACCTTTAGCTAGGTTTTTACAATTGTCATCCGCTGTATCTAAATCACCAAAGACCCAACCGCCTCCATGAAACCAAACTAAGGCAGGTAATTTTTCCGCTGTACTTGGATAATAAACACGAACGGGTATATCCCCAGTAGGACTAGGTATCGTTGAATTGCTTACTTTCGCAACTTCAACTGCTGGTTCTGGATATTTTTTGTAAAATGCTTTGGCTAGCTTTCGCTGGTCTTCTGCAGGAATATTGAACCTGTTTTCAGGTTTAAAGATGAACTTTAGTAGTAGGGTCTCTGCAAGTCCCAAAGTACCATGTGGTGTTGTTCTCCAACTTCTAACTATTAAAAAAAGGACGATTGCTAAGGTAAAGATTAATGCTATACTGATCGTGAAAATATTCATTTCTATCTGACTTGGGAATGGTGAATTATATTTAAGATCTTCAATAACTATATAATCTGGTAGAATACCAAAATGTAAGACGTTTTTATAGGTATTCTGAATGGATACTTAACTTTTAATACCTTTAGTCCTAGAAGTTATTTAAAAACTTGAAATATAGTATATGAAAAACGAGCAAGTAAAATATCTGCTAATCATCAATTTAGCGATGCTTTGTATAAGTACTTCTGGGCCATTGGGGCGATATATTTCTTTGCCTGCGGCCTTGATTGTCTGGTATAGGGCCTTTTTTGCTTTGCTGTTTTTGGGTGGGTTTTGTTATTGGAAAGGGTATCGTTTGAGTTTTGATCTTCCAAAATATGGTATGGTTATTTTTGCAACTGGTGTATTGATGGGCACGCACTGGATCACTTATTTTTATGCGCTTAAGTGGTCGAATGTAGCTACTGCGATGTTGGCATTGTTTACTTATCCAATCATCACTACTTTATTAGAACCCTTTTTTTTGAAAACAAAACTACAGCCAGTACATGTCCTTTTAAGTGCTTTTATATTGGTCGGTATTTATTTTTTAGCCCCCTCATTTGATTTTAGGAATACAGAAACGCAAGGCTTATTATTAGGCTTAGTTTCTGCTCTGTCCTATGCCATTAGAAATTTAATTTTAAAAAAACATATTGCAGATTTTAATGGCTCCGTACTCCTGTTTTATCAAGTAATTATTACGGTGGTTTTATTATTACCAGTCTTTTGGTTTTTTGAAAATGATTGGCAGGCAGTTCAGTCTCAATTGCCTTTTCTACTATTTCTTGGATTAGTAACTACGGCAATAGGACATACCTTATTCTTAAATAGCTTTAAACATTTTTCCATCAGTACTGCGAGTATCATTAGTAGTATGCAACCTATTTTTGGTATTGTCTTGGCGATACTATTTTTGCAAGAATTTCCTGATTGGAGAAGTATGGTGGGTGGAATGATTATTTTATCAACTGTCATTGTTGAAAGTCAAAGGTCGTTGAAGTAGAAGAAAGAGTAGAGAGTAGATACAGAATTCGTTTGCAATGAATGAAATTTGGTTGTTATTTATGGGACGTCCATTTCGCTTAGGAATTCAATTAAAATTAAAATGTAAATCAAAATTAAAAACGCCCTCCTAATCAAGGGATTGCATTTTTAAAAAAATGTAGATTCATCTATTTAGCATTCCTTAGGTCAAGTAGTAGGAAGTCTTTGGAAATTAATTAGCGGAAACTAATTTTGTTTCTTCTGTTAGCGTAGGAGTATCAACCTCTGATAAATATGGAATATTTTCCTGGACAGGATTTTTCTTGACGGTAAAATAGAAAGTACTACCTTCGCCTTCTTTACTCTCTACCCAAATTTCTCCACCATGCTGCTTTACAATTTTCTTACATAGCGAAAGCCCGATTCCGGTACCTTCGTATTGTGCAGCTGTATGAAGTCGTTGGAATAGCATAAAAATTTTATCATTAAATTCCTTATTAATCCCAATTCCATTATCCTTTACTTCAAACTGCCAATAATCTTGATGCGTTATGCAGTTTACTTCTATAATTGGAGCGACTCCCTTCTTCGTGAATTTAATCCCATTAGCAATTAGATTTTGTAGGACTTGTTTTATCTTTATTCGATCCCCTAAAATAGTATCTGGCATTTCTCCTAACAATATAGTGGCATTGCTAGAATTGATATCGGCATTCATTTCTAACTTTAAGCTATTCAACACTCTAGAGGGAGATAAAGGTTTATGTTTAGTTTCTTGATTATTGATTCTAGAGAATTCTAATATGGCATTTACTAGTTCTTGCATATTGGAGGCACCATCAGAAATAAATCCCATTAATTCTGTTTCTGTAGTGTCTAATTTATGTTCTAGTTTTTTCTTTAATATTTTTGTAAAACTAATAAGCGTTGTTAAAGGAGATCGCAGGTCATGAGAAGCGATATATGCAAATTGTTCTAATTCCTTATTAGATTGAATTAGTTGATTATTATAGGTTCTTAATTGCTCCTCTACCTTACGTAACCTGGTGATATCTGTACTTGAAATGATTGCACCAATTATTTTAGCATTTTTGTTTTTTATTGGAATGTAATCTTGCTTGAACCAATAAGATTCTTTTTCTTCTTGATTTTCCGTGGTATATTTATTTATATTTCCTAAGACTGGTTGTTTGGATTCAAATACCTGATTAATTATGCCTCTATCAAAATAGTCTCGTTTAAGCAAAACAGGAGAAGTGAACTGATCAATTGACAGTGTATTTAATTCTGCTTCATTGTCTATGCCGAACAGATCAATAAAAGCGGTATTGGCACCCATAAATTGTTTTTCATCGTTGATCCAACATATATTTTGGGGCATGCTATTCATCAATTGATTCGTGAAATCACTTTTTTCTTGTAAAGCGAGTTCTACATTCTTTCGTTCTTGTATTTCTACACTTAGTTTTTGATTGTATTCATTTAAAAGCAAATTTCTTTTTGCAAGTGTTCGATTGTACCAACCACTACCAAGTAGGAATAAAAGAAGAATACCTAAGATATTCGCTATCTTGAACCATGCTGTTTGCCAATAAGCAGGCTGTTTATGGATGGTGAATGTTTGCGGACTGGTGGACCAAACCCCATCAATATTGGATGCTTTAACCTCGAATGTATAGGTGCCTGGATCAAGATTGGTATAAGTAGCAATCGTTTCATTGGAATAATTCCATCTTTCTTCGAAGCCTTTTAGTCGGTAGGCATATTGATTTTTTTCTATTCTATCATAATTGGATGTAGCATAATAAATAGATAAATAATAAACGCTATGATTTAGGTCTATTTGATTCTTAGAACTGATATCCTGCCGTTCTTCTCCATTCTTATCTAATTGCTTAATTTCTGTGATCGCTACTTCAGGTGGGGTGGTATTCGTCCGCATTTTTTTTGACTTAAAATAGGAAATACCTGATTCATTAATGAAATAAAAATTTTGTAGTTTATCAGAATAACTTTCATTGAGGATGAAATTAATATCTGCTAAACCATCGTCTTCTTCAAAGACCTTAAATTGTTTGGTTTGAATATCAAATTTTAAAAGGTTTTCAGTAGTACTAAGCCATAGGTTCCCTTCTGAATTAACTTCAATACTTTGTATCCAAAATTTGTTGGAATTTTCACTATAGTTAACAAAACAACTACATGCATAATTATAAACACATAAACCATCCGTTGTACCAATATAAATATTATCTCCATTTGCCTTTAATGCGGTAAATCGATTAGTCGGTGCTTTGCGTTTTTTATCTAATGCATCTTTATGAAAACGTTCAAAGACTAGATTTTTTATAGTAGGATTAGAGGATACTCGATTGAGGCCATTGTAGGTACTGATCCATAAATTACCTCTACTATCCTTTGCCAAAGCGTTAATAGAATTATCGCTGATAGACAGATGATTTTCTGGATCATGTTCATATTTATAAGTTTTTCCTGTCTGCTCATTTATAACTAACAACCCGCTTTCCGTTCCAACCCATAAAGTACCAGTTTGATTATCTCGATAAATGTCTCTTATATTAAGATTATTCTTATCGAGATTTAATGATTTATCAAAAGGGTAAAACTTTGTAGATAAATCTTTCATATTGATGATCCCGATGCCTTTTCTTGAACCAGTTAATAGAAGTTGATCATCTGAGCTGGTTAATTTATTTGTATTTTTTACAAAAGGGTGATCTTTAGTGAAGACTACTTGATACTCTTTTTTGTCGAAGTCATATTTTATTAATCCCGCTTCTCTAGATAGAATCCATGCGATGCCATTTGTATCTACATAAAGATTATTAAAGAGGGGGATTTCTCCAAAAATTTCCCGAGATTGATATTGGGAAAATTGATTCGTATAAGGACTAAACATACTAATCCCACTAGAGGTTCCCATCCAAACTAGACCTTGAACATCTCGATATATGTCATTGACTGTATTGTTTTGTAAAGAATGTGGATTCGTATTGTCGTGAGCAATCCTAATAAATTTGAAATGAGAATCTTTATCCGATGGATTATTTTTTGTTAGAAAATTATTATAATAAACGCCATCCGCAGTACCCACCCAGAGCGCTCCATTTTCTTCTAGATAGATATCTTTTATATCATAGCTATATTGATTCTCAGAGTCAAGTGGATATTCCTTAAATATTAATTGCCAATTTTGTTCGCCAACTAAGTTGGAGGCATTCTTCGGGAGTTGCATGCTAAAAAGCCCACCACCATGGCTACCCATCCAATAATTTTGTGGACTTGATTGGAGCATGGTCCATACATTATGGCTAGCTATATTTTTATTAGGTTTAAAATTTCTAAAATGACTGTTATATATATCTTCTTCTTTTGGAGTTATAAGAAGATGTAAGCCTCCACCCCAGGTGCCTACCCAAATCCATCCTTGGTGGTCTTCATAAATAGTTAAAACTGCTTTGCTTTGAAGTGCCTGTGGATCTTTATTATCAATTTTGAAGGAAAAGAATGTTTCAGAATCTAAATTAAATAGATTTAAACCATTTTCTGTTCCAATCCACAATCTTCCATTTCTATCTTCAAGAATAGAAAGGATTTCATCATTACTAATGGTACTAGAATTGTTGGGATCATTTTTAAAAGTAGTCCATGTACCAGTTGGTTGATGAAGTCTTGTTAACCCTCCACCCCTTGTACCGATCCAAAGATTATCTCTACTATCAGCGTAAACCGTCTTTATATTATCCGATTGTAGGTTATTGGGATCTCCTTTAATAGATCGATATATCTTAAATCTATCATGTGATTCATATCTACATAGACCATCATTAGTAGCTATCCAAATGAAGCCTTGATTATCTCTGACAATTTGATTGATATAGTTACTTGATAAACCATCCTTTTTATCAATATTACTAAAATATATATTGCTACTTATATTTGCACTTAACTCTATTATATAACATAGTAAAAAAAGTATTACGATACTTCTTGTTAGTAATCGTACTAATTGTCTTACTACTATGTTTATAAAATTTTTCATTGACTAATTGGTACTTATATAGAATAATATTTACTATATGTCGATGAGGGTAAGTAGAACTTTTTTGTGTAGGGGGAGTTTATTAGTAAGAAAAGAAAAATGATCTTATTACCAGACTAGTTGTCCTTTAATTACATCTTAGCTTTATTGGCATTATTAAACTGCTGGATATTTATATGAAAAAACTACTCTGTCATATTGCAAGCAAGGCATACAAGCGTCAGGTTGTCAACATCCTACGTCTGACATCTGACAGTCCTGGAAGGACGATCTGACATCTGACTTCTGAAATTGTCCAGTAGTATAATTGGCATTAAAAACTGTTTCGAATGCGAAAAGCCAATAGTAGTTAATTGCAATATTCATACCATGAGCTATTAGAAAAGGAAGGAGGTAGTAGATGTGTTTGGGTACCGGAAAACTTTAAATAGAAAAGAGGGCTTGACCATTTAATAGTCGAGCCCTCTCTGGAAGAAGTGGAATCTTCTTTTTGATACTACTTTTTTTAAGTGCTAATTTAACTTATCGAGCGACACCGCCATCTATATTTAAACAAACACCGGAAACGAATCGAGCTTCAGGGGAGCCTAAAAATAAATACCCTTGTGCTATATCCATTGGTTCGCCTAGGAACCGCACGGGTATTTGCTTAGCGAATCCTGCAGATATTTCTTCTGGAATGGTTGCCGTCATATCCGTTACGGTATAGCCAGGTGCAATAGCGTTGGCCGTTATTCCATACTTTCCTAACTCTACTGCCCAAGTCTTTGTCATTCCAATAATTCCAGCTTTGGCAGCAGAATAATTTGCCTGTCCAAAATTACCACGCATTCCAGAAGTAGAAGAAGCCGTAATGATCCGGCCAAACTTGTTTTGAATCATGTACGGCACACATATTTGTGTGCATAAAAAGACACCTTTTAAATTTACATCAATTACTAAATCCCACTCATCCTCCGTCATTTTTAGGAAGGACTTATCTCTAACGATTCCTGCGTTGTTGGCTAGAATATCCAGACGTCCATGCGTATCAAATATCCGTTTTGCTTCCACCTCTATCGCTGCTTTGTCTGTTACCGATATTTTGGTAAAAGTGGCTTTACCGCCTCTTTTTCGGATACCCGCAGCCGTTTCTTCTCCAACGTCTAATAGATCCCAAATGATGACAGTTGCACCTTCTTGTGCATATAATTCAGAAATGGCTTTGCCGATTCCTCTTGCGCCGCCAGTTACTACGGCTACTTTATTAGCTAATCTCATGATTTTATTTTTTTGAATAGAGAACAGAGAGCAGAGACAGATTTCGTTTGCATACCACAATATATTTAAAGTCTATTCTCTCTATTCTCAAGGTATATGATCTATATTTAATTCCTATTATTTAGCAGTTAATCAAGTACAATTGGATTAACCTGCTGATAGAAACAAATTGATTTTATGTGTTTTGTCAACATTTTAAGGTCAACGTCTAGGCGGGATAGCTAGTCCAAAAACTGTTTGAGCGGAGCGAGTTTTTTTGGACTAGAATTTTTGGTTCTTTTTTTTCAATGAAAAAAGAACATACATCTAGTTTAGCTAGTTTATCCCGGTTATAAAATAGATTAAGGTTCAATAATAATTTTTCCCATGACCTTTCGATCCATCATATCAATTAAGGCTTGTCGAGAATTTTCTAAAGTATAGGTTCCATGTATATGTGGCTTCAATTGACCTTTTCCAAAATAGGTAATCAAATCCATGGTATTTTTCATATTTGCATTTGGATCTTTAGTCGCAAAAGATCCCCAAAAGACACCGACGATTTGGCAACCTTTCAGCAAAGGTAGATTCATCGGAATTTTCGCAATACCCGCAGGGAATCCTACTATAAGGAAGCGACCCTCCCAAGCAGTTGCACGTAAGGCAGCTTCTGTATAATCGCCGCCCACAGGATCATAAACGACATTTGCGCCCTTTCCACCAGTCAGCTCTTTTACTCGCTTCTTAAGGTCTTCTTCTTTATAATTAATGACCTCATCTGCCCCATATTTTTTACAGATGTCTAACTTTTCTTGTGTTGAGGCAGCTGCTATTACTTTAGCGCCCATCAATTTTCCTAGCTCTACCGCTGCTAATCCAACCCCACCAGATGCCCCTAAAACCAATAAGGTTTCTCCTTCTTTCAAATCAGCCCTGTCTTTAAGTGCATGGTAAGAGGTGCCATAGGCCATCATAAAGGATGCGGCAATCTTATAATCCATCATTGGTGGCTTAGGAAATACGCTATGTGCAGGAACGACTACTTCCTCTGCAAATCCCCCATTTGAGACTAAACCAAAGACATCATCTCCTACTTTTACATGCTTCACTCCCTCTCCAACTGCCTTTACAACGCCCGCTATATCACTACCCGGAGAAAAAGGCAACTCTGGTTTGAATTGGTATAAGCCCTGCACCACTAAGGTATCTGGAAAATTGACACTACAAGCTTTAATACTAACTAATACTTCTTTTTTACCCGGAACAGGAGAAGGTACTTCCTCTAACACTAGTTTGGAGGGATGCCCTAATTCTTTGCACAGCATGGCTTTCATAAGGAAAGTTTTATTTTATTAATTTCACAAGGTCACAAAGGTAAGCGGAAATTCTAATTATTTTAATATTTCAAAATGAATTTTAGGATATAAATACTATTCTTTCAAAGAAACCAAAAACGCCACCATATCCCGAATTTCCTTTTTACTAAGAATCTCCTTAACGCCGGGCATACTAGAGGGAATGTTCTCTCGCTCTTTAATGCTTGATGTAGGAATGGTTTTGGTGTCTTCTTTTCCAATCTTTATCGTAATGGCTTCTGGCGTCTCCTCTTGCACAATACCAGCTAAGGTTGCGCCATCATTCAATTCGAGCGTGACAACCCCATAACCCAAGGATAGTACTTCACTAGGTGCTATGAGCGAGGTGAGTAAGTCCTCAGGGCTTCGTTTTGCACCAATTCCTTCCAATACAGGACCAGCATCTCCGCCCCATTCCCAAATCGTATGACAACGGATACATTGCGCTTCTGCATGCCGATAGAAAAGATCTTGTCCTCTTTGTCTATTACCGCCATGAAGAGTTTCGATATAGCCTGCTAGAAGCCCCTGTGTATTTTGATTGGCCTCATAAGGCTTTATTTTTTCTACTAAACTAGCGTCTTTATTAGTATGTACGGCATCTAGCAGATCCAAGCGAGTTTCCTTTGATAAAGTGCCTGCATTTAATTGATCTACTTGTCGGTCGAGTAGGGCGATCGCATCTGCGCCTTTTAATTTGGATAAAGCTTCATAAGTCGCTTGTTGTTCTGGGACTGTTCCTTTTTCCAAAATGTTGGCAAATAAGGTAACGGCATTTTTTTCTGGAATATCAGCCTTTGATAAGAGACCTAAGGCGGTGCTTCTTACCTGATCATCACTATCAGCTAGGGCCACTTCTAAAGGACCTTGCATGTCATGATTTTTGAGGGTCGCTAAGCTTTGAAGGGCAGTTACACGGACATCTGCCTGCTTAGCTTTTTTCATGACCGTAAAGGTATTTTTACTAAATTCCTCTAATTGTAAATTAGAAACGGCCCTTAAGGCAGCTATTTGAACGCTTGGTTCTTGATCGTTTATTAAGGAAGCCATTACGGCTGTTAATGCTTTTTTCACGGAGGCATCTGTTCGTTTTTCAAAACTTCTCACTCTACCGTCTACTCGATCTAATACAGATGGATTGCCCCAACTTCTTAGTGTTTCTATTGCCTCCGCTCGTAAAACTGCTGGTGCAGATTTTTTAGTAGCATAGCTAACTAAGTGATTGATATTCGCCTCTTTGCCCACTCTTAGATTAGCATTAATAGCACGACGAATAATGGGTTCACTGGCAAATGAGGTCATAATTAATAGGTCTGCCAATGCTGGTAAAGCTTCAGGGATAGAAAAATCATCGTTAATGGCTCTTGCGACCTCAGCCACAATGTATTCGCTTTTATCGGCTAAAAATAAAGCAATGCTTGGATGCTTCAA
>CALJIY010000585.1 GCA_937973945.1 uncultured Saprospiraceae bacterium
AGAGGTCGTACAATATCTGAAACCCTTAAGAGAGGGTGGTTCATTGCCTGCTATTGTTCAGGGAGATGATGAATTCCTGTATGTACTTAAGTTTAGAGGGGCAGGGCAGGGTAAAAAAGCATTAATTGCAGAGTTGATTGGTGGGTTGTTGGCCAAAGAAATTGGGCTGAATATGCCAGAGCTAGTTTTTATGAATTTAGATGACTCTTTTAGCAAATCGGAGCCAGATGAAGAAATACAGGATTTATTAAAATTTAGTGTGGGCTTAAATTTAGGCTTACATTTTTTATCAGGCGCGATTACTTATGACCCTTTAGTTTCTATAGCAGATTCTTTATCTGCTTCCAAAGTAGTTTTGTTGGATAGTATCATTACAAATATTGACCGAACTGCGAAAAATACCAATCTACTAAATTGGAATAAAGAATTGTGGTTAATAGACCATGGGGCCAGTTTATACTTTCACCATAATTGGGAAAACTGGAAAAGTCATCTGGAACGAACCTTCCCATACATTAAAGATCATGTGTTATTGGATAGAGCGAATCACCTACCAGAAGCCTCAAAAGAGATTCAAGGTTTAATTGATAAAGACAAGATCACAGAGATTGTCTCTTTAATACCAGAAGATTGGCTGATACAGGAGTCTATGCCAATAACGACGACGGAAATGAGAACTGCTTATGTGGAATTCTTAAGTAGCAAATTAAACAAAATTGATTTACTAGTTAAAGAAGCTACAGATGCCAAATAGAGTTACCTACGAATATGCTGTTATCAGATTAGTCCCTAAAGTGGAGCGAGAAGAATTCCTAAATATTGGAATCATCCTCTTTTCTAAAAGGAAAAAATACCTGGGTATTAAATATAACATTGATACCACAAGGCTTCATGCTTTTTCAGCCGATATTGATACGGATATGATCCTAGGCTACTTAAAAGGCTGGGAGTTGGTTTGCGAAGGCGGGCCTACTAGTGGACCTATCGGTCAACAAGCGCAATCCTTTCGATTTCGATGGTTGGTTGCTTCTAGAAGTACGATTATACAGAGCTCGCCTACCCATCCTGGTCGCTGTGAGGCCCCTGAACAGGTATTGAAAGAATTATTTAAGCGGTATGTGCTTTGAAACTTCAATCTCAACTTCAACTTCAATCTCAAAACCAAGTATGCTAAGTTTAGTTAAAGAAAAGCTAAAGCAGACGATGAGTTTTTTAATTAGCATTTTGAATGGAAATAATAAGACTTAATTAAACGTTAATCTTATTGTTTATGTACTCAATTTGAGTCATATTGAAGTCCTAAAAGAGTACCAAGCGTACTTATATATGCTTTAAAATTTCAATCGTAATGCGACCATACCACTATTGCTTTATTTTTAGCCTCCTTTTTCTTATTACACCCGCTTTTTCTCAGACGCCTAATTTTGATGAGACATGGAAGGAATTCTTGGATAACAACAAGATTTCTAATATGAGTGAATTGCCTAGGCCCAATAAGAAGTCTGATTTGCTGGATTATGCTAAGTATTTGTTAATGAACACCAATTCCAAATTTTGCCAAAGCGAAATGACTAAGGCAGAAGATTTGATGGCAGAAATCAATGAGATAGATCCAAGAGCACATAAGGCGATTCCAGGATTTATTGTAAAAAAGAAAGAGTTAGAAGCAAAAATAGACGCCTATCATAGTATGGATGGGATCTGGAACCGTTTTTTGAAGACTAGAGAAGCACTGACGGAAGAATTAGAAGATGTTAAAGCTGCTAAGTCAAGTTGTGAGAAAAGAACATTAGCGAAGTACTCCTATATGACTGCGCATAATTATCTATGCCAAGGCGATGTCTTGAATGCTAAAAGTATATTTGAAACACGTACGCTTCGTTTAGCCGAAAAGACCTCTTTGCGGGTTAGGGATGTGGAAGGATTGGAAGCAGAGGTAAGAAATATGAAAACAATGTTTAAAGCCATGTCTAAATTGGATATTGCTTGGGAGACGTTTGTAGAGACAGGAGAATCTCCTGGTTTTGATATAGATTTACCACTATTCCCCTGTTACCCCATTCCAAATATGAAGGCATTGCTGCTAAAATCAGCCATAGATATTTGTAACGCTGGTCCAGAAGCATTGGAGAAAATCAAGCAATTACAAGCTGATAGTGGTGTAGATTTGGATCGAGATTTGGAACAAAAAATTAAAGACTTAGAAGCGGATATTGAAGTAAAGGAATCTAATCTTGCCGCCTTAAATGAAGCATGGGAAGCTTTTATACCTGATAATAAAGTAAAGCACTGGGGAAAATACGGTTATGACTATTGCAGTAAAGAGCCATTGATTAAAGCATATATTATGGATGGCTTCGCTTTTGTTTGTGAAACAGCAGAGGAAGCTTTTGAAAAAATTGATGCCCTTCAAGAAAGGAGACCTGTTAGATTGGACGAGATGACCGTCAGCAAAATCAATGATTTATCTGCTTTGGCCGATGAGTATGCATTCAATGGGGTGGAAATTGAGAGTAGATGGGATCAGTTTGTGGCACAAGGCGATCGACTTTCGGGTACTTTTGAATCAACAGATATGTATTGTGATAATATACAGAAAGTGAAAGATTGGACGATGAGTGGCTTATCTAGCGATTGTCAAGAAGGACTGGCCTATCTAGAGAAAATCGAAGATTTTAACGAGAAGTTTGATTTCAATTTTTATGAAGAACTAGAGTGTCGGGTGCAGAAACTACGTATTAAGGTGTGGGATTGTCGCCATCAAGCATTGCAGGACATCGCCAAAGTAGAAGATTCTGCTGAAGCAAGAGAGGAAAAATTGACTGCCTTAATGGAAGAATTCGGAATGGAAGAGCGACCGGAGGTGTGTTCTTCAAATAAGTAGCCTAGAGACCAGTCTTTTAAAAGAGACCAAAAATATATAAGGAGCGTAGCTTTGATCATTAGATCGAAGCTACGCTTTTTTTATGGACCATTGCGAAGTGATGAATTAAACGGTTTTCCAGTATTTACATATGTGTCAATCATTGAACTTCCACCAATCTCTCAAATTCAGTATCTCCAAATAAATCCTTCATTAAGCCATCTTCTTTAAAGCGATTAGACCAAAATGCGGCTTTGGCAGCTACCGCTTTTTTTAGAGAATTGATCGCTTTTTCTTTTTGGTTTAAAGCAAGTTCTATTCTAGCTTGATGATACCATTTTGCTCCAAAAGCATCATGTCTAGTTGGTAAGGTCTTCATGCTTTGTATCTGCTGAATTTGTGTATTTGCTTTTTCAAATTCCTTGTTTTTCGCGTAAGAAACACCTAGTAGACCAGCTAAGTCCATTAAGTGTTTAGGGGAATCTTCTACTTCGATAGCCTCTTTTAAACTAGCAATAGCTTGCGGATAATTTTGTTGGTAAAAATGGGCAATCGCTAAATTTCGTTTATCCGCAGGTCGTTGTTGCTCGACCCACTGGGCGTATTCTTCTGCATATTTTGCTAACAGATTAGTATTACCAACCATTAATAATTCATTGCAAATGGCTCGAAAGAGAAAACCTGAATTGGTCTTTTTCCCTTTATCATCATAAATGCCAATTTGTTTATACTTCGCAAAAGAGATAGCTAAATCTTCTGTTTTACTGGTTTGTATTAAAGACTTTAGATGTTCTCTTGCTAAGCCTCGATACATTTTAGGATAGCTATAATTCTCAACTACGGTTTCTACTTTTTTAAAATTACCCATTTTGTAATAGGCTTTGGCGATCCTCGCAATTCTGCCATTAAAGTCATGATCGGCAACCTGATATTTTTTATCAAAATTATTTAAAATATCTAAAGCCTTATTAGGTTTGTTAGCTCTTAAATAATTGGTGCCTGCTTGGTAATTCCATTCTTCCTTATCCAATGCTTGTAAGTATAACTGCTCATATAATTGGGCCGCTTTTAACCACTCGCCATTCTTACTAGCTTTAGCGGCGGCTGTTATAGCAGCTTCGCCTATAGTAGCTGTTTTAGATGGATTTGCATCGCAAGTAATTAACAGGAAATAGGAAATAATAGAGAAATATTTAATCAATTGTATTATCCATTTTTTATTGAACAAATTGGGCTCTAGATGCTCCATTATTAGGTATTCCTCTTAATTTACAATAAAGTACTAATTGGTCAATGTCTATTTTGACTTCTGTTACTTTCATTCCGAACTTGCTAAAATTTCTTTTAAATTCATTCTTCTTTATTTGCCACTCTTTCCATGTATCGTTCATGCTCTCTCTATCATCACTTATCTCTAACAATCTTTCGTAGTCTTTTTTGAGTAAATGGCTATGCCTGTATTCTGTTCAATTTTCATGGTTGATTATTTACTGTGATTCTTTTGAAAACCAAACTATGTGTTCTATTGTGCCTATGTGTTTAGTAAGAGTATGTCTAAAATTTGTACAAACTGATTATCAGTAGTTTAAGGTTTTGGCGAAGCATCAAAATTGTTGCCTAGCGAGCTAGGTGACCATTTTGATGGGAAGCCAAGTTCTTAAAATG
>CALJIY010000586.1 GCA_937973945.1 uncultured Saprospiraceae bacterium
CGACATTTACGAAGGAAAAAGTATCAGCTTAGAATTTGAAGGAGATATTCACTTGCAAGGAGAAGTCGTCACTGGCACTAGAAATTTACAAGGAAAGATTATTTTAATCACCTTTAAAAATTGTACCGTGCGTCATGGAGAAGAAATTTTATTTCATCCAGATTGGGGGATTTATCACTTAGCTGTTGGAAAGAAAGTAGTCTCTGCTTTTGCAGGCCCTGCGGATAATAGCTCTTTCGATTTAGTGCAGCATGAATTACCTACAGGCAAAAAAAATATCATAAAGACTGCCCACCAAAAACTACAAGAAGAATTATATACCGAAGTTCGTATGACTCGAGAAGGAAAAAGTGATATCCATCGCTTGTCTGAACTATTAAAAATTATCGAGCATCAACTTCCTATGGACTGGTTGTTACTTTTAGAGATACGGGAATTGTTAGATAAAAATAGTAGTCTATTCTCTCAAGTCGAAAAGTTACTCGATCGGATCAAAACGAAGGATGCTTCTTTGGTGGATTTGATTGATGCTGGGCGAGATTTGTAAAATAAAACGCCTTAATTTGTCCAGCAACGGGAAGTTGCTGGACAAAAAGGCTTCTTACCTATTCGGTATAAATCAGGAGCATCTAATTAGCAGTCTCTATTCTCTCAACAAAGTGGTCTCTACTCTCTGCTCTAATTAATTAATATAAGCAGACTCAATATCCAAAGTCAATTTCTCTGTACTCTTCAAGCGCTCAATCAATGGCTGAATTTTAGGCAACTCATATTCAAAATAATATTTCATCGTATGCACCTTCCCTTGATAGAATAAATGCTCCTCCCCTGTTGCCTTATTATCTATAGCTGTTTGTGCAGCCAATGCTTGCTTTAACCATAACCAACTCACGGTGACAATCCCGAACATTTCTAAATATAAGGTCGCATCTGATAAAAACACCTCTGGTCGATCCTTCATTGCTAATTGCACCAAATGCATACTTGTCTCATGTAGCGACTTGGCAGCATTTCCTAGTTTTCCTGCATAAGTCTGTAAGGCAGCATTTTTAGCTGCCCCATCAATTGTGCTTTTCATTTCTTCTAGTAACAATTTCAAAGCTCTACCATTTTGCGCCATGATTTTTCGACCCAAAATATCCATTCCATGAATCGTTGTCGTCCCTTCATAGATCGCATTAATTCGAATATCTCGATAATACTGCTCTAGTGGGAAATCATCCGTATAGCCTGCGCCACCTAGTACTTGCATCCCTGCACTCACGGCCAAGTTCCCCCATTCCGAAGGATAGGATTTAACAACAGGTGTCAATAATTCTAATAACAAATGTGCATCTTCTTTAGCTTCGCCTGTTGCATTCTCTGCAATATCAGAATAGTAAGCACATAGTTGAACTAGTGCAATTCCTCCTTCTGAAATAGACTTTTGGAAAAGCAACATTCGACGGACATCTGCATGTTCTATTATTAAAACTTGTGGTTGGGTGGCGTCTTTATTAGAAGGGTGACGACCTTGTGGTCGCTCATTCGCATATTGCAGACTCGCATAGTAGGCAGCACTCGCTGTCCCTGACGCCATAGCCCCAGTACCAATTCTAGCCTCATTCATCATCTGAAACATATAGCGCAATCCTCTATGTTCTTGACCGACTAGATAGCCTTTACAATCATCTTGCTCGCCCATCATAAGGTGAGCGGCTACATAACCTCGCTGTCCCATTTTACCATAAAGACCCGCGGTAGTCACATCATTACTCACGAAACTGCCCTCCTCCTCTCGGTACTTTGGTACAACAAAAAGAGAAATCCCTTTTGTACCTGCGGGAGCGCCCTCTATTCTTGCTAATGTAAGGTGTATAATATTTTCGGTAGTTTCATAATCTCCCCCAGATATATATATTTTTTGTCCCTTGATTTTGTACGAGCCATCTTCCATCAACGTAGCAGTAGTCGTTACATCCGACAAGGAGCTTCCTGCCTGTGGCTCTGTCAAAGCCATCGTGCCTTGCCACTCCCCTGCCATCATCTTAGGAACATACTTTTCATTCAAAGCGGTACTACCAAAACTTCTAATTAAGTTAGAGGCACCATCTGTTAATAAAGTATAAGCAGCCGCGTTGGCATTGGCCGCATGCATGATCACTCTTGCAGAATTCAATAGAACATTAGGCATTTGCTGTCCACCCTGCTCATAAGTCGCATAAGTACCAATCCAGCCGCCTGCTCCTAGTGCCTTGATGGCTTTTTGTAAACCAGGATGCACTTTTACCGTTCCTGATGTCTCATCGTAATAGGCTTTCTTTTTATCCATCTCCCTAAGAATCGGAAAGAGATAGGTATCAGAAAGATCCTTGACGGTATCCAAAGCCATATCATAGGCCTCTGCGTCATAATCTTGAAACTTTGGTAAACTATTTACTTTTGATAAATCTAATACTTCATGTAGCATGAATTTTAGATTTCTAATACTGATGTATTTATTGGCCATTTCTTATATATTTAAGTGATAATGCAGGTGAAATAAATTCCTTTAACAAATCTACATACTCCTCTTTATTAAAAGTTGTAAAACCCAATGCTTTCAATTGTTTGAAATCCTCTTCCGTTGGTACTGAAAAATAATTGCCTTCCGTACTATTTTGTTTTTTAATGGGTAGCTGTTGTACCTGTTCCAATTTCCGAATACTATCCAATATCATTCTTGCCCCTAATGGATAGAGGGTGACAACATGCCATAGCAAGGACTTTGATCGATCAATCTTTTTTCTAGCAATATTAATGATTTCTCCAGTATCTATCCCTCGACTACTAATATAATGCAAGGTACAACCATATTCCTTTTTATTATCCTTTAAATTATGTAGTGTCCCCATAATGCCTCTATAATCTGGTAAAATAGCAGAGTGTAAGTTCAAAATTCCTTTCTTTGGCACCTTGATAATTTCTTCTCTAAAAATTTTCGCAAATCGAATAGATATAAATAAGTCTGGTTCAAATGCAGTTACTTCTTCAATAAACGCTGGCTTATTTGGGTTTAAACATTTTGCCGTATCAAATGTTTTGAAATCTTCATCAAAAAACTCAAACGAACTAGTTATCTGATGCTCCTTTAGTGCTTCTGCGACCTGTGTATTAAAGAATGTTTTTTCATAATATTCTACCTCTACTAGATCTTTTGGTTTTGCTGATTGCTTACCTACACTTTCCGAATAATATATCTTTACGGTATGCTTCAGTAATTCCTCTTTCAGCAGATTATAGGTTATATTAGCTTCAATATCTTTATTTAAAAAAAGAATGATCTTCATCTTGTTTATGTTATAAAATGAGCTGTTAGCTACGAGCCATTAGCTGTTAGCTTCAAGCAGTAACAAATACGCAACCTACCTTATTCACAATCATTAGTTTTTACGTATTGTAAATAAAGTAAGTATGCGAGCCACTTGAAGCTAATGACTAAAAGCTGATAGCTAAACTCTAATCATTTCCAAAAAATAAGGCAATGCAGAATTTCGATGGTCCTTATTCCATACCGCAAATAGTTCTGTCTGATAAGGTACGTTCGTAAGTTCAATAAAACGAACTTTGTAGTTAAATTCGTCTTTTAAAGAGTTGGGAATAATGGAAATACCTAAGCCATTTTCAACCAATCTAAAAATGGTAGGGCCGTGAATAGATTGATGCGATATGGTAGGGCTAAATCCCGCCTCCCCACAAAGCTTAATAATTTGCTGATAATACATCTGACTCCGCTTATTCGGAAAAAGGATGAAATTTTCTTCTGCTAACTGACTAATACTTTTAAAAGTATCGGCATGTATGGGATGGTTTTCTGGGACAACCAAAGAAAAATTCTCTTTATACACAGATTTAATATCCATCGTAAGCGGCACTTCATTGGCCCGCATAAATCCTATATCCAATTGCCTTTTCTCTAAGGCTTTTAACTGATCTTGATTACTTAAATCTTCTAGGTAAAATTTGATATTCGGGCAGTCGGCACTAAACTGTTTAAGCAAAGGGGGTAAATAGATTTGCATAGCTGAGCCGACAAAACCAATTCTAATTATTCCTTCTACGCCTTCCGATGCTAGTCGCCAACGCTCCATAGATCGATGCAACTGTTGCATAATCAATTCTGCTTCATTTTTAAACAATATACCAAATTCGCTAAGATTCACTTTCCGATTCGTGCGGACAAATAGTTCTTGACCGACGATCAATTCTAAACGTTGAATCTGTTGACTCAAGGCAGATTGAGAAATAAATAACTTTTCCGCAGCCTTTCTGTAGTGTAAAGTATCTGCTAAAACAAGAAAATATTCAAAATGCCTTATTTCTAATTGATTAGTCATACTTATTAATTGATGCACAATATTAATTGATTGCAGTCACAAACTCAATTAAATTTGTACCTATAGTGATAATTATAGTATTCCAATAAGGCCTAAATGTCTTGAAAAATAGGTATTTTAATGGGCTGAATGGCCGCCTGTACAAGGCATAAAATTTGATTTAGAGATTGGCGTACACGTTTTCAATAAAATAACATGGCCCAAATAGAAGTAAAAATGCCCAAAATGGGCGAAAGTATTACAGAAGCGACCATTATCCAATGGTCCAAACAGGTCGGCGATAGCGTAGCTTATGAAGAGACTTTATTGGAAATCGCTACGGATAAGGTAGATTCCGAGATCCCATCACCAGTAGAGGGCGTTCTAAGCAAAATTCTCTTTGAGGCAGATGCAGTAGTGGAGGTGGGTTCTGTAATTGCTTTGATTTCTACTGAAGCAGTAGGGGAATCTCCCGCTAAACCTACAGCAGCAGCAACTATTGCGCCTCCCGTAGAAGAAAAAGTGAATGGTACTCTAGCTCATACAGCAGTCTCGGCTAGTACAAGTGTAGAAAAAGCAGCCCGACCAAGTAATAGTAAGCGTTTTTATACACCTTTAGTTAGAAGTATTGCCACCGCTGAAAATATTGATATTCAGACATTAGATCAAATACAAGGCACAGGGAATAATAATCGGGTTACTAAAAAAGATATTCTAGCCTTCGTTACCAATAAAGGAACTGCCAATTCTATTGCCACAGGTACAATAGTTAATAAACCTGTACAAACAACATCCAATACTTCAACTAAGCCATCCACCCAAACAGTCGCACAATCCATTAGTGGGGAAGTAGAAATTATTGAAATGGATCGGACTCGTCGTTTGATAGCCGACCATATGGTGCGGTCCAAACAAACCTCGGCGCATGTCACTTCTTTTATAGAAGCGGACGTAACCAATATGGTGAATTGGAGAAATAGCGTAAAAGGTTCTTTTAAAGAAAAGCATCAAGAAAATATTACATTTACGCCCATCTTCATTGAGGCAGTCGTCAAAGCCATACAAGATTTTCCATTAATCAATGTATCTGTCGAAGGGAACAACATTTTGCTTAAAAAAGCTATTAATATAGGGATGGCAACAGCATTGCCTTCTGGAAATTTAATCGTTCCCGTCATTAAGAATGCGGACCAATTAAGTTTACTTGGACTGACTAAAGGCGTAAATGCCTTAGCTCAAAAGGCAAGAGCTAATCAATTAAAACCACAAGATATTCAAGGAGGCACTTTCACCTTAACGAATGTAGGTACTTTCGGTAATGTAATGGGTACGCCTATTATCAATCAACCTCAAGTAGCTATTCTATCTGTTGGTGCGATCAGAAAAAAGCCTGCTGTCTTAGAAACGGAATATGGCGATGTGATTGCCATTCGACAAATGATGTTCTTAAGCCTATCTTATGACCATAGGGTGGTAGACGGTATGCTTGGTGGATCTTTCTTGCGTAGAGTTGGGGATTATTTGGAGCAATTTGATGTAGCTCGAAAAGTGTAATTTATTTTAGAAAAAAGAATTACTTATGAAAAGCGTTTTCTGAAATTAAATATTGTTCTTTTTGCATTCTGCGCAGGCTTATGCCTAGAGGCATAAAGAGTGTAGCAAAAGAAAAGAACCAAAAACCCTAGACAAAGGCCAGCCCATCCGAGAGCGGTTCGGGAATATATTCCCTCATCTCCGGTATTTTTGTCGGGCCATCCCGCCTAGATGTTGACCAAGTAAAAATTAAACATCTTTGTATAGGAACTATATTATAAAATATTGTTGTCAACATCAAGGTGGCGATGGCCCGTCCAAAAACTGTTTGAGCGGAGCGAGTTTTTTTGGACTAGCTTTTTTGCTTCTTTTTCAGCAATGGAAAAAGAAGAGTCAACATCTAATTTGTGGATATTTTCATAGGATGATGTTTAGTAATTAATAATTTTTAATACAAAATAACATGTCAACAACCATGTCAGAAACCATAGAAAGAAGTGCGAAGACCGATCAATTCCAAGCACCCGATTATTACCAATTAGACGAACTATTAACAGAAGAACATTTACTAGTTCGCTCTGCCGTTCGAGATTGGGTAAAGAAAGAAGTATCCCCTATTATTGAAGGCTACGCAGAAGCGGGTAAATGCCCTTTACACCTATTCCCGCAGATGGGTGCGCTAGGTGCACTAGGCCCAAGTCTGCCAGAGAAATACGGCTGTGGCGGGATGGATGAAATTGCGTATGGCATCATTATGCAAGAGTTAGAAAGAGGCGATAGCGGTATCCGTTCTATGGCTTCTGTACAGGGATCGTTGGTGATGTATCCGATCTATAAATATGGTTCGGAAGAACAAAGAATGAAGTACTTGCCTCCATTAGCCAAAGGAGAAATGATCGGTTGTTTTGGTTTGACAGAACCCAATCACGGTTCTGACCCAGGTTCAATGCTAACGACCCTTACGGAAGATGGCGACGGTGGCTATATTTTGAATGG
>CALJIY010000587.1 GCA_937973945.1 uncultured Saprospiraceae bacterium
TCATACGGATATGAAGTCTTTATCTCAAATTAATAGTGAAGTTCGGTCTTTGGCTGGATTGGCTAAAGAGAAAAAAATACAGCCTCAACAGATGCAAGGTAGTACCTTCATGATTTCTAATTTGGGCATGTTTGGTATTGAAGAATTTACGGCAATTGTTAGTAAACCAAATGCTTGTGCCTTGGCTGTTGGGTCGATTATAGACAAGCCTGTTGTAAAAGACGGTGAAGTGGTGCCTGGCAAACGAATGAAAGTGACCCTTTCTTCGGATCATAGGGTTGTGGATGGTGTGATTGGAGCGAAGTTCCTAGAAACATTTAAAGCGGTCTTGGAAGATCCATTGAGAATGTTGGTGTAGATCAGTAAAGTTCTAAACTTAAGAAGCCAGAATATTGTTTTTAACATGATATTCTGGCTTTTTATTTTCCTTTTTCTCGGATTGCATCCGAGGTTATTCGTGTTTAACCACTCCGTGGTTTTCTGCACTTGTTTCAAAACATTATCTAATGAGCAAAAAAACATTAGTTCTTGGTGCTTCTCTGAAGCCTGAACGATATTCTAATATTGCAACTAAACGATTGACGAATCATGGCCATGAAGTCGTGCCTATTGGTTTGCGCGAAGGAGAAATTGAAGGAATTAGTATTCTAAAAGGTACTCCTGATATAGAGGGCGTGGATACGGTTACTTTATACATGAATCCTAAGAGGCAACAACCTTATTACGACTATATTTTATCTCTAAATCCTAAGCGCATTATTTTTAATCCTGGAACGGAGAATCCAGAATTGGTAGCTTTGGCGCAGGCTAAAGGGATTGAGGCAGAGATTGCTTGTACCTTGGTGATGTTGGCTACGGATGTTTATTAAATACGATAAGCTGTATGATGTCTAAGTGCGCATAATTCAACGCGGAGCTACTTCGTAGCCACACGGATTTTTTTTGATTTTTGTAGGTCGTGAGGAATGTTGACAGTCATAATACTGGCATATCACGCTCACGACCTAGAGAACACATCTAGCACAGACGACCTATACAATCCGTTAAATCCGCTTTGAATTATGCGTATTTTGACATCTGACTTCTAAACTATATCTGTTTCCGAAATTCTACAGGGGTCAAGTTCGTATATTTTTTAAAATACTTGACAAAATTAGTAGGTTCCTCAAAGCCTGTTTTGTAAGAAATTTCTTTGATACTTAGCGCCGTATTGGTGAGCAAGCGTTTTATTTCAATAATTAAAAGATCATTGATATAGTTTTTGGCGGCTTGGTTTTTTATTTCCTTAGTAATACGATTTAGTTTTTTTGTAGAGATCATCATTTTATCTGCATAAAATTTGACCTGTCTAGTTTCAAATAAATGCTTTTTTAGTAAGGCCTGAAAATTAATGAAATCTTTATAATATAAAGACGAAGGGCTTATGACAATATTAGATTTCCTTACTCGCTCGGCCATACATAATAATATTTTCAAAGCCGACTGAATAATTTCCTCTGTAGCAAAATCATCGGCAGCAAGAAATTCTGCTTCTATCTGGTTCACTAAAGTAGTAATAATACTAATAGATACCTCGTCTGGCAGTTGCAAAACCGGTGCATATAATTGGTAATTGTATAGGGTAAGATGGTGCATTAAATTCGACCCCAAACTAGAACGTTCTAAAAATTTTTCTGTGAATAGCAGGAATGAGGCCGCACGATCCATATTTCGTTCGAAAGCATGAACTTGGTCTTTGGCTACAAAAATCATACTCCCTTCTTTATATGGATACCGCTTAAAATCAATAAAATGATAGCCTTGTCCTTGCTCTATGAAGATAATCGCATAGTACTGTAAGCGGTGCGGTCGAAAAGGATCATGATCTTCTGGCGGATGATTTACTAAAAATTCTTTGTTAGAAACAATTTCAAACTCAAACGCCTTTTTTTGGCGGTTCTGAAAATTCACCTCTGGTATCTGATCTGTTTCCTCCATATATAATTGACTTACTACAAATGATTTAAACTTCAAATAGATATTAAAATAAATTATATTTATTACAATATCTATTTTCGCAATAAAAATAGGCTCGTCACAAAATAACTTTAAAGGAAGTTGTAAACCTAAATTAAAAGTTAAAAAAGACTGTGACTACTCAAAATTAACCAATCGGCATTATTTTTGTCAGTATAATTATACCTTCCTAAACAAGATCTTCCCCTTATTTTTTGTATACCTGTTTTAAAAATAATTATAAGATCTATAATCCTCCCACAACTAGACCTCCTTTCCCGAACACAATTAACACAAACAAAACTTTTCATCAATTATTACTGCCAAGTAATAAACAGTAACTTATTCCTTTGGACAGGAATGAGAAATGAATTTTTTTTAGATAATCGCATTCAAAACAGAAGGCTTACACAGATGTAATAATCAGCGTAAGCCTTCCTTTTTTGTACTTAAGCATAAATCCGTCATTGGGACGGATTCCAAGCATATCAGCTGTTTTGCGATCTGTTTAAAGTCCAGATAGATTCACAAAAATATTTGCTCATACTGGACATTCACCCTGCGGGATCGCTCGCATCCCATCCGCTTTGCGGTTCATTCGCTTAAAACTTCAAATCCTTTTCTTTAGTGAGAAAATAAGCTGCACCAATTGCAAATAATAAAGCAATTCCTATATCTATCCAATGCATCAAACGAGCATTGCCATTAGTTCCTATTTCTAAAAGATTTAATATTACAATAGAAGCATCAAATATTAAGGAAAAAGCTAATATTGCTCTTCTTCCATAAGAAAGTCTCGCAGGCATGGCCATCCAGAACATCACTCCTGCCGCAATCAAAGCACCGCCGAACATTCGCATAATTAATAAGGTGAAATTATTTAAGTTGGTGGCGCCATGCGCCTCCGCTAATGTATCTGGTAATATGACTAATCCAATACCATATAAAAAGGTTACAGCTCCTGCCGCTGATAAAAATTGTTTGACATGCATAAGTTAATTGGTGTTTGTTTTGAAATAATTAAAAACTAGAACATTATTACCCATAAAAGCATTTAGTAGGAAACTATAGACTTGTTCGTAAATAAGAATTGATTATATGAAAATTAGATTTTTTCTTCTAAGGAATCTAAAAAATCAGTGCATACCCATAGGTACGGACTTATTTTTTAGTTTTCTTAGAAGGGAAAATATTTTTTCATATACCAACTTGTTATTTGTGAACAAGTCTTATATCTACTAGTTATTTATGAAGCAATTAAGAACTACTTCTATTGGTCTATTTTTCTTATTAGCAATTGCCAGTGTGTACTTTATCCTACAGCTAAAGTTTACTTTTGATTTTGAGCAATTCTTTCCTATAGGCGATCCTGACCTAGAATTCTTTAAGGAATTTATTGAAGATTTTGAGACGGATGATAATTTTATGTTGATTGCCGCTCAACGAGAAAATGGCGTTTTTGAGCAATCTTTTTTAGAAGATATTCACGACTTAACTTTAAAAGCTAGACAACTTCCATACATTACAGAAAGTCAATCGCTTACTAAATTAGCCTTACCCCTAAAAACACCTTTTGGCTTAACGACTGTCCCTGCTATCCACATGGACAAGCCTTCCAAATATAAAAAAGATAGTCTAAAATTAATAAAAGATCCTCGATTTGTTAATAACTTAATTTCAGAAGATGGTAAAGCATTAGTGGTTGCATTGAAAACAGAAGGTAGATTAACATTGGAACAAGCAGATACCCTTATGTTAGCAATCAAGCAATTGGTGGATAGTTATCATTTTGAAGAATCGCATATTTTAGGAACTGCTTATTTCCAGAGTGAGTTGGTGAAGATGTCCAAAAGAGAAGTGCTGGTTTCTGCCATCATCTCAGGTATTCTTGTAGCCTTCATTTTGTTTCTTATTTTTCGTAGACCTATTGGCATTTTAATCGCTGGCGTTTCTATTGGTTTGGGTATGTTGCTTTTTATGGGGCTGCTTGGTGCATTGGGCAGGGAGTTAAGTGTGATGTCTGCCTTATACCCTGTCTTGATGATTATTGTAGGCACTTCAGATGTGGTACATATTATGTCTAAATATATCGACGAACTCCGGAAAGGTTTACCCAGAAAAGAAGCTATTACCATCACGATTAAAGAAATTGGCTTAGCGACCTTGCTGACCTCTATTACTACCGCCATAGGTTTTGCCTCTTTATTAAGTAGTCGGATTGGACCTATTAAAGATTTTGGAATTAATGCTGCTGTTGGAGTGATCGTCGCTTATGTTACGGTTATTTTTTTTACGACTGCCTTATTATCTTTTTATAAAAAAGAACAATTAACCTATTTAACAGAGCAGCAAAATTTTTGGGAGAAACTATTAGAATGGACTTATCAAATAACGGTTCTCCATCCTAAAAGAATTTTCTTATCTAGCCTAATATTACTAGTGTTTTGTGGATGGGGGATTTCAAAGATCACCACTAATTATCATTTAGGCAGCACGCTCCCTATCGGTGCACCGATCACAGAAGATTTCATTTTTTTTGAAGAAACCTTTGCAGGCTTTCGCCCGATGGAAGTTGCCGTATTTGCACAAGGCGATCACCGTGCACAAGATTATGCCGTGTTAAAAGAAATTGATAAAGTAGAGCAACATTTGCAACAGATACCGACGATAAAATCTGTGAATTCCATTACGTCTATTTATAAAAGTATTAACCAAGCTAGTAATAGTAATAAAGCAAGTGCTTATGTACTGCCTAAAACTGATCGTCAATTTAAAAAGGCCAAAAAATTAGTTAGCCGACTACCCAATAACAACACTAATATTTTAGTAAGTAAAGATGGAAGTAAAGCGAGAATCACTACTAGGGTTTTAGATATTGGTGCAGACTCTGTTCAACAATTAGGTATGCAAATTGATAACTGGATTGCAGCAAATACAGATCCGACAATTGCTACCTTTAAAAGAACGGGCACCTCGATCATTCTAGATAAAAATGCCTTGTATGCTAGAAATAGTTTGTTGGAAGGTTTAGCTTTTGCCGTGCTTATTGTTAGCTTATTAATGGCCTTCTTATTTAAGAATTGGCGAATGGTTTTTATTTCTCTAGTCCCCAATATTTTACCCCTCATCATTGCAGGGGCTTTATTAGGTTTTCTAGGAATTGAATTGGAAGCGGGAGTCTCTATTTTATTTGCGATCGTCTTTGGTATTGCTGTAGACGATACAATCCATTTTTTAAGTAAATTTAAATTGGCGCAGAATAAAGGATATGATGTGGAGCAGTCTATTCATATTACTTTTCTAGAAACTGGAAAAGCTATTTGCTTAACTTCTGTTATTTTATTCTTTGGATTTCTGGTAATGCTATTTTCTATTAATCCTGCTAGTGTGACGGTGGGCTTGATGATTAGTGTGACCTTGTTTACTGCTTTGATTAGTGATTTGTTGATTATTCCTGTTTTGATTCGGTGGATGCTGTAAGAGGAGGAGTAGAGGCTATACATGTATAATTGAACACAGAGGCACAGAGATACAGAGTTTGTGCGTGACGTGCATTTGATGTACTTTCTTCGTGCCGTAGGTACGGACAGGTGAATGACATATGACATACACTGGTGCAAGGCTCTTGCCTTGTATCTCCTATTAGAAAAGGCTCTGCCTTTTAAAATAGTCATCGCTAGATATTACTATAAATACAACTACTAACAATTACATTTTTCGTAATCTGGACAATCTTTTCGGTCGGGACATTCTGCGCATTTGACGCCACCGCTTTCGACCATATTGGACGTAATGACATTTAGTTTTT
>CALJIY010000588.1 GCA_937973945.1 uncultured Saprospiraceae bacterium
AGATAAGCACACTTTAGCTTCCGATGTACCGCCTTGGTGGCATCTTAAAAAGAAAAATGGTTTATACTACAATGGTATGGGGCGAGGAGATTTTACTAAACTATTGATGCAAGCATCTACACAAGGAATTAAGGATAGCACCGAAGCTAGGGCTATCCAAAAAAGATTTATTGACGTCTTTGCCTATATATCCTCTATAGAACCACCAGTATATCCAAAAGATATTGATCAAGATTTAGCAGCGATAGGTCGACCTTTATTTGAAAAAAAATGTAGTGGATGCCATGGCACTTATGGTGCGGAAGAAACTTATCCTAACAAGGTTGTTTCATTAGATATTGTAAAGACAGACCCTTATTATGCTAGGAATTTTAGTACTAAAAAGCATTTGGCAGATTGGTATAATGAAAGTTGGTATGGCTTTTCGACACCAGTTTCAGAAGTTATTCCTTTAGATGGCTATATTGCCCCTCCCTTAGATGGTATCTGGGCGACTGCTCCATTTTTCCATAATGCTTCGGTTCCTACCCTAGAAGGGGTACTGAATAGTACGATTCGCCCAACTTACTGGGAGCGGACAGATCAATACAATTATCAAAAACTTGGTTGGAAGTATAAGCAAAGAGAAAAAACTAAAAGTAAAAAAGTGTATAACACTACTATTCCAGGTTATAGCAACAAAGGACACTACTTTGGAGATGCATTTAGTCAAGAGGAACGCTTAGCTGTTATAGAATATCTTAAAACCTTGTAATTTAAACTTGCCTTGTTGTAAAATAAATAATATCTTGCGACAGTATTGGGTCAATTCCTATTTGACTCCCCCTCCTCATATATTCTTTCCTTTCGTATTAAAAAAATAATAACATACTGGGTTTCATATTGCATATATTGATCCTCAATCCTACAGTTGTTATCAGCTTCATAAAATCCTACTTATTAAAATAGTCTTTGTTTGCCTATTGCAACTTTGCCTTTCCTTTGTATGGAAACATACTATTTGCTATTCCATCTGATGACCTCCCCAAAATATTTAGATAAAAATAATTTTAACTAATGAGTAATTTAATTCGTTTGTCTTTGTTTCTTTTTTTAGCCTTGCAAGCTCACTTGTTGTTTGGTCAGATGAATGTAACTTCCAATAAAACGGATGCTATTTACAGGGTAGGAGAAACAATAACTTTTCAAGTTCGATCTAGTAGTGGTGGAGACGCCACTTATAAGATTGTATATGATGATCGTGCAGCCGCTATTGAAACGGGAACCATTAGATTGACTGCCAATCAAGTTTCGACGATCACATATACACATAACAAACCGGGGGTAGTCTCCTGTAGTGTTGTTGGTCCAGGTGGCGGCGATTTAGCATCTGTCGCTATAGCTCCTTTTGATATTGATCCATTAGAATCAGAACCATCAGATTTTGATCAATACTGGAATACCCAAAAGAATTTAGTACGGGCATTATCTTCAACCCCAGAACTTCCAGTACACAGTAATAATGCACAGTCCACCACCTATGCACTTGCATTGCCTAATGTAGATGGAAGGAAAGTATATGCTTATATGACCATTCCTCAAGGGAGTGGGCCTTTTCCTGCAGCTATCGTTTTTCCCGCTTTCGGAAATGGAGCGGCAGCGGCTTCTCCACAAGTAGACGTAGCGGAAGTAGGCGGGTTAATAACGGTAAGCTTAAGTGTCCATAATGCACCAGTAACACAAGATGATCCCAATGCTTACCAACCCAATGATCCATCGAATAGAGATCGAATCTATATGAGATATGCCCTGACGGGTGCGATGAATATTTTGAATTACTTAGAAACGCGTCCTGATTTTGATAAACAAAATGTCTGTGCAATGGGCGTCAGTCAAGGAGGAGGTTTGGCAATGATGTTTGCAGGTATTGACGATCGGGTCAATTTATTAGTTAATTCTAACCCTTCCCTGAATGAGCATCAGGGATTTAAATATGGGCAAGCAAGTGGATTTCCTTACTATTTAAATACTTCTGGTGGCGGGACGGCAGTATCTAATGCCGTCAAATACTACGATGCGATGTATGCAAATAGACGTTTCAAAGGAGCGTCTTATACCTTAGTTGGATTGCAAGATATGATTGTACCTTCTGCTACTGCTTTAGCTGGCTATAATCAATTGAGTGGAGAAAAAATATTAATGATTTCTAGAGATGGAGGGCATGGACATCCTGGAGAGTATTGGAATGGAAGATTCGATTTCTTAAGAAGGCATTATCAATTAAATCCGCCGTTTCAATTTGCAGCAACAACAAAAGGATATACGGTAGATGCTGGTGCGAATATGCAGGTTGGATCTAGTGCTAGTTTGAATGCATCCGTCTCATTAGAGAGTCAAAGTTTGAGTAGTTTAGATGCGCAATGGGTGAAAGTAAGTGGCCCTGGTACTGTTAATTTTGCTAATGCGACTTCTTATGCGACTACCGCTACTTTTTCTCAAGCAGGGACCTATGTATTAAGATTTAGAGCTCAAGATAATAGGAACTTGAATGGTGCAGGGAAAATGTTTTTCTTATCAGATGATATAAGAATTACTGCAGGTTCAGGCGGAGGTAATCCAGAACCAGAACCAGAACCAGAGCCAGAACCAGAGCCAGAACCAGAACCAGAACCTGAGCCAGAGCCAGAACCAGAACCAGAACCAGAGCCAGAGCCAGAGCCAGAACCAGAACCAGAGCCAGAGCCAGAACCAGAACCAGAACCAGAACCAGAACCAGAACCAGAACCAGAACCAGAACCGAGTACTTTAATTATTAATTGTCCTAACAATATTTCCCAAGCTGCGGCAGCAGGGCAAAATAGTGCTACTGTAACTTGGGATGATCCAAATGCAACTTCTACCTGTAGCCAAGGAGGTACAGGTGGAGGAGACTGCTCAACTAATCTTTCTGGATTTATTTTCTTGGGATCAGAAGGCGGATCAAATTTTTTCTTATCCAACAATAGTTTTATTTGGACGGATGCAAAGGTGCACGCTCAACAACGTGGGGGTACTCTAGCAAAGATCAGTAATCAGGCTGAAAATGATTTAATTCAACAAGCAGGAGATATTGTATATGTTGGTTTAAGTGATGCAGATTCAGAAGGTTCTTTTAGATGGATTGATGGTAGTAGTCCAAGTTATACTAATTATCAAAATGGAGATACTAATACCGAATCGGATGATTATATTGCTGTGAATCCTTGGGATGGAAGTTGGTCTTATTACGATCAGTTTGTCTTTAAAAAATATATTTTAGAAATACCTTGCGGAGGTAGTACGGGTGGAGGAATTACTGCGCCTACTATTACTCAAATAAGTGGACCAACTAAAGGGAGTGCATTTCCAGTAGGTACTACTACTGTTACTTATCGAGCAACGGATGCTTGTGGAAATACAGAGACTTGTTCTTTTAATGTGACTGTAGCAACTACTACCACTTCTTTAAATATTTCTTGTCCGTCTAATAAAACAGTACAGATAGAAGCAGGAAGATCAGAGGTAAACGTAGATTGGCAAGAACCAAGGACAACGACTAACTGTCCAGGGACAGTATCCGTTAATCAATTAAGTGGCCAATCTGCAAATAGTTCTTTTAGAGCAGGTACTTATGATATAGCTTATAGGGCTACAGATAATTGTGGAAATACAGATGATTGTTCTTTTAGAATAACCGTTCAAGCAGCGGCAGCCACTAATTTAGTCTTAAACTGCCCAGCTGATTTAAATATTCAATTAGTTAGTGGAGAAACAGAAAGGGTCATTACTTGGGATGCACCAAGTGCTTCTGGAACATGTCCAGGCAATGCTAGAGTAACACAAGCTGGTGGGCCATATCCTGACCAAGCATTTCGTGCAGGGAGGTACCAGATACGCTATGAAGCAAGAGATGATTGTGGAAATATTGCTACCTGTAATTTCAATGTGATCATTGTAGCAGCGGCAGTAGTTGATCCACCAACCACTGGAACACAGATGAGTTTAAGGTGTCCAGGCAATGTTAATACGCAACTTAATAGCGGAGAAACTGGTCGAATATTATACTGGAACGAACCAGATATCATTACTAACTGTACCCTCAGTGGAGGTAGCTCTACTACTTGCGAGGGGCAATCAATCAATGGCTATTCCTATTTAGGTAAACTAGGACAGAGTTTATATTATCGCTCTAATGAAGTTATGCCTTGGGAGACCGCAAGAACAGCAGCAATAAACGCTGGCGGAGAACTAGTTAAAATTGAATCAGCGGAAGAGAATGCTTTTATTCAAGAAGTATTAGGCGCTGGATATTTATACATTGGTCTTACAGATAAAGAATCGGAGGGTACTTTTACATGGTCAGATGGAAGTGCTACTACCTATACCAATTATGAAAATGGTCAACCCAATTCTACGAGTGCCAATCATTATTTATTTAATGGATGGGAAGGAACTTGGACTCTTACAGGTATTAGTGTACATGCTGCTTCAATCATAGAAGTGTCCTGCCAATCTGGTGAGAATGGGGGTACTAACTCTATCCAGCAAATTACAGGTCCATCAAATGGCAGCTTTATAGGGATCGGTACGACTACTATCGGATATACAGGAACGGATAGATGTGGGAACACATCTACTTGTAACTTTACTATTACGCTTACTGCTGCAGACACTGGTACTTCTGAAGATCCGGATGATTCAGGTAACGAGAATCCAGATACGGGTGGATCAAATTGTATGATTCGTCCTAGATCTGTAAGTATAGTAAACGGTAGTAGCATAGGTGGAAAAATTGAAGATATAATTAACGGAACAGGTTTGCAATCGGAAAGTGCATCTGCCACTCATGAAAGCGGTCAGTTGTATACTGGAGTTTGGTTAAATGATGGGGTATCGCCTACTTTAGAATTTGATTTAGGATCAAAAAAAGCTATTGATGGCATGTTATTGTGGAACTATTCTTATCACACGTGGTTAGTTTTAAAAAGAAGAGGGATCAAAGATTTTGCTATTTCTACAGCTGGTAGTAACGGAAACTTTGGAACGGAAACTTTCTTTACTACTGAAACAAGTAGAGAATCAGGTCTTCCTGAAACCAGACAGTATTTTGCGTTACCCAATACAGTCTCTGCTAGAAAAGTACGTCTTCGAGTAATTAATGCTATCGGTGATTTTAATTATGTAGGATTAGGGGAAATTCGATTTGTAAATAATTGCGCTATTGAAGGATTACAAGAAAGCGAGGAACGCACAAATAGTTTTAGAGTAGGAACCAACCTTACTACCCCTATTAATATTGGAGAATTATCTATTGCTCCAAACCCTTCATCAGGCAGGTTCTTTATAAATTTACCAGCTTTATCTAATGAATCCATTCATGTGAAGATATATAATGAACTGGGGAAAGAAGTGTATACTAAAATTACAGATGCTGGTAGTCGAGAATTAGCTATTGATCTGCAGCAACAGCCTAATGGAATTTATTTTGTTAGAGTCGTCTCTGGTACGACATCTTATAAGTTACAACGACTCATAAAGCAATAAATAAATAAGTTTTACGATATATAGTTATGAAGTTGTTTAGGTAACAAAAAAAAGGACTCATTTTAAAATCTACAAGACTGAGTTATTTTTATCAATACTTAAACAACTTCATTTATGGGAACAGTGAACCAAATCAATAGTTTGGTATTATAATTGCAATTAAAGTAAAGTTAACCTAACCGTATTATAAAACTTATTTTTTTATGAACAGCCAAGATTTTAAAAAGCTGAATGGCTTATTAGCTAAACTGGATGTTGCTACAGACAAAGCAGTTTCAACTGATGGAACCTTTAAGAGGTACCATATCAATTCTGTAGAAATTTTGAAAAATTTGCCAGAGCATTTACGGTCCTTAGAACAAGGATTGACAACGGCAAAGATTATTGATCAGTAAGTAGCGACTATCTTTTGAGTAAGTAAATCTATAAAAAAGAAAGCGGTCTAATTCAATTTGAATTAGACCGCTTTCTTTTTCTGGAAGATTGTTTAAATCAGATGAGTGTAAACATGCAGCTTGATCGGATCATTTTTAGGAAGTCTCTACTCTCGCTTCTCTGCTCTACTTTAAAGTAAAAGAACCTTTACCAGCCAAATATCCTTTGTTATAAATTTCTACACCATGCAGCCCCTTACTGAACCTCGTACTCGGTTCCCAATTAGCACAAAAATTACTAGCTGTATTTTGGTAATCTACAGTTGCAGAAGTGGTATATCTGACTTCTTGTTGAGAAATCTTTTCTTTTAAAACACCAGAACCTAATTCTTCTATAGCTAAGGTTTCTCCTTGAGGCGTGATGATTCTAATTTTGAAATCTTCTTCTCCCGGTTCTACTACAGCGTTATCTAACAAATCAAAACAAAGCTCTAATCGTTCAATATTTTTTGCATATTTCTTTTTGACAGCTTTACCAGAATCCTTTATCTTCCAACCAGTTACTTTTACATCGCTCACCTTTACTACGGAACCAATATCTACTTTTTTTCCTAAGGCAGCAGACTTAGAAGTCAAGGCCTCTTTTTCATTTACTAAGGTGGCTCTTGCTGCCTCTAGTTGTTGGTTTTCATTAATCTTAGAATCTAGATTAGATTTTAGATTTTCATTGTTCACCTCTAGTTGAACTGTTTTTTCTGTTAATGCGGCATTTTGCTGCTTTAGCGTATTGATTTCGCCGATATAGCCACTAAGCTGCACACGCATAGCTTCCATTTCTGTTCTGGCTTGACTTAATGCGTTTTTAGTTCCTAGTAAACCAGAAATCTGTCGTTTCTTATCTTTCAATTCCTCTTTTTGCTTTTCGATCAAAGCATTTAATTCATCATTACTACCTCGCATCTCTTCCAATTCTGAAAGCGATTCATAGTATTGTTTTTCTAGTTCGGCCTTTAATTTTTCAGATTCATCAATTTCAAAAGATTGGGTTTCTGATAATTTTTGTAAGTTGTTATTTTGGTATAACAAATACCCACTAAAGCCTAATAATGCAATGATCGCAGCGATCGCAATGGTTATTAGATTAGATCTTGAATTATTACTCATGATTATTTTATATTTTAGAAGCCTTGCTCTAATAATTCCCTAGGGTAGATTTTTTTAATTGGTCCAAATAGGGATAGATAGTAGAGCGTTTTTCGAACGCAAAGTTACTATTCTTAATGAAGTTATAACGTTATATATTGTAAGCTTTATTACTAAAACAGTTAAAAAAGAGTAGGATTGATAAGTTTGGGAAAGTAGTTACCCTTTTTAAACATCCCATAATCTTTGGGCTTTCAGCAACTACAACAAACTTAGATAGATAAACCTTCTTTAAGAAGCGAATACCATTAACAAAACAATAACATCAAATAAGTTATATTAATTGCATTTGTAAACAAAATAGTTTAATTTTGTGTTATGTTGGACTAAGAATTAAAACCACAATTATATGCTTAATCATGTCAATCTAGGCGCTGTACTCTTTCTGGATATAGAAACCGTATCAGAAAAGAAATCCTATGAAGAATTAGATGATAATTTTAAAAAGCTTTGGAAATTAAAGTGTAGAGGTATTTTAAAGAAGTACGATGAAGAGATTACAGAGGAAGAAGCTGCTATTACTTATTTGGACAAATCGGCTATCTATGCGGAATTTGGGAAAATCGTTTGTATCTCTGTAGGCTTCCTAGTTAAAGGTGCAGATAAATCAGAGTGGAATATTCGCCTAAATTCTTATGCAGATCGTGATGAAAAGAAATTACTAGAGGATTTTTGTGAATTGGTGAATCAATACTATAATAATGTGCATAAGAGTTTTTTCTGTGGACATAATATTCGAGAATTTGATATGCCTTATATCTGTCGCCGATTACTTATCAATCAAATGCCCCTACCGAGTTCTTTGGATATAGCAGGCAAGAAACCTTGGGAAACTAAACATTTTTTAGATACGCTTGAGCTTTGGAAATTTGGGGATTATAAAAATTATACGTCTCTTAGTTTATTAGCGGCTGTATTTGGATTTCCAACACCTAAGGATGATATAGATGGCAGTCAAGTTGGCCGTGTATTCTGGGAGGAAGATGATTTGGAAAGAATTGCGGTGTATTGCGAGAAAGATGTTTTGGCCGTTATTCATTTATTGATGAAGTATAAACGAATGCCTTTGATAGCAGAGGATAAAATTGTATCGGTGTCTGACTTCGGGTGAGGAGGTTGGGAGTTAGATGTTGACGGTTAAGAACACTGAGGCACAGAGTACACAGAGTTTTCTCTGTGTACTCTGTGACTCTGTGTTCAATAATATTATTGACGCTAGCCAGTGTAAAAGCTCCCTTACTCATTATAACTAGGCGCATCGCCTTTCAATTTCTCATTTAAGAAATTCGTCATTTTATTATACAAGTGCATTCGAGTAGTGCCACCGAAAATTCCATGATTTCTATTCGGATAGTAGTAGCTATCATATTGCTTATTCGCCTTTATCAAAGCACTCATCATTTCCGCACTTTGCTGCCAGTGTACATTATCATCCGACCCACCATGTACTAATAAATAATGTCCTTTTAATTGATCGGCGAAGTAGACTGGAGAATTGTCTTTATAGCCATCTGGATTTTCTGATTCCGTTCTCATAAACCGTTCTGTATAGATCGTATCATACCAACGCCAAGACGTTACGGGTGCTACGGCGATCGCTGCTTTAAATACATCATTCCCTTTTAATAAACAAAGTGAAGACATAAACCCGCCATAACTCCAACCGAAAATACCGATCCGATCTTTGTCGGTATAGGGTAAACTACCTAGGTATTTCGCTGCTTCTATTTGATCTATCGTTTCGTATTTTCCTAATTGTAGATAAGTCATTTTTTTGAAATCTTCTCCTCTAGCACCTGTTCCTCTATTGTCAACGCAAGTCACGATGAATCCATCTTGAGCCAACATTTGATACCACCAATAATTCATCCCTCTCCAACTGTCTTTTACTTGCTGGCTACCAGGGCCACCATATAAGGTCATAAAAACAGGATACTGCTTCGTCGCATCAAAATTAGGTGGCTTGATCATCCATCCATTTAATTGTACCTTATCCTTGGTGGTGAATTCAAAGAATTCAACAGGACTTGCATTATGCTCTTTTTGTATTTGCCGTAGTGCGGAATTGTCTTCTATACTTCTAACTAGTTGGCCATTATTATCATAAACCGTATAAGTGGTAGGCGTGTTAACAGTAGAATGTCTATTGACAAAATAATCGAAGGTGCTACTAAATTGCGCATTATGCACACCAGATTCTGGGCGTAGTTGCTTCTTCTTTTTTCCTTTTTTATTAATCGTATATAAATGTTCTTCTAAAGGCGATTTTTCTGCTGCTTTATAATACAGCATGCCTGTATCTTCGTTGATACCATAAAAAGCAGTTACATCGTATTCTCCTTTTGTCAGCTGCTTTTTCATTTTTCCCTTCATATCATACAAGTAGATATGATTGTATCCATCTTTTTCACTAGTCCAAATAAATTGCTTACCGTCTTTTAAGAAAGTCAAATTATCATGAATATCCACATAGTATTTATTGGTTTCCTGCATCAATACTTTCGTCGAGCCTTTTGTTGCATCTGCCAATAGTAAGGTCAATTCATTTTGATGGCGATTCATTTTGAACACACATAGTTGGTTCGCATCTTTTGTCCATACGATTCTAGGAAAGTACATTTCTGCTTCACTTCCGGTATCTACTTGTATTGTTTGATTAGTAGCAACATCATAAATGTGAATCGTTACAACTGCATTCTTTTCGCCAACTTTTGGATATTTAAAAGTTTCATATTCAGGATATAAACCACCTTTAAAATTGGTCATGGTGAATTCTGGAACTTCCGTTTCATCAAAACGCATAAAGGCTATTTTACGACCATCCGGTGACCAATGAAAAGCTTGGGCAAAAGAAAATTCTTCTTCATAGACCCAATCGGCACTACCATTAATGATCTCATTGGTTTTGCCATCCTTTGTAATCTGTGTTATTTTTCCAGTAGCTAAATCTTTATAATACAAATCATTTCCAACCACATAGGCCACCTTATCTGCACTAGAATTAAAAGTAGCGTATCCTTGTTTATCCCCTTCCGTTAACAGACTTAAATCTTTGTTAGCACTGTCCCATACATAATATTTTGCCTTAGAGGAACGGCGATATATTTTCTCTGAATCCGTCTCTAATAATATCTTATCTTCCCCTTCACTAAAAGTATAGCTATCAAATTTATCTGGAAAGTCTTGTCCTTCTGTAATATCTGAGATGGTAAAAATGGTTTTTACAGGTTGCCCAGACACCAAATCAAATTGCTCAATGGAGGTATCATCAATCAATCGAGTATAGTGCTTCCCATCTTTTAAAAAATTAAAGCCAGGAACAGATTTGCCAACGAATTTATAGTCTTGCCAAATTTTCTTCACCGTTATTTCTTTTTGTTGTTGTGCAAAAATGGATTGACTTAGGAAGAAGCCAATGGTCAGAAATAGAATATGCTTTTTCATAAATATTTTTTTTAGAACTAATTGTCAAGAGGTGTACTCATAAGTAAAGATTTTCTTCTTTTTTTAACAAAAAAAGTTCCTTCTGTATAGAAATCAAAGTTTTCTTATCAAATGGATTCATTTTAAATCGTCGAGTAAAAAAGTATAGTCCAAACCTTATCGTCGAATGGCTACCGTGGTATGCGCCATATTGTTGTATGTGTTTAATTCGACAAAAAGAATGTACTTTTAAACCATCGACCATGCAAGGATTTAAGTTAGGGAATTAATTTTAATGGGGAGGTATTTTGGTTTGTAACCTCGATGCAGTATGATTATCATATCGCATCGAGGTTATAAACCTCGACGATCTATTTGTGCTATATATTGATACAAGTAAACAATATCTGTGTGTCACAAAGTCAAAATCATAAAGAGGTCAACGTCATAAATCTGACCCCTGACAGTTCCATTAGCGTAGCTAATAGGAACGATCTGACCTCTGACAGCGAAGCGTTCTCTTCTATTTCTCCAATTTTTTCCGCAATAATGCATTCGCAGATTTAGGCTCCGCTTTGCCTTTTGATTTTTTCATTAACTCGCCCATAAAAAAACCAATTAAGCCTTTCTTACCATTTTGATAAGCCTTTACTTTATCCGGATTGTTGGCAATTACCTCATCAGCTAAATCTTCTAAGAAATTTGAATCTGTGGACTGCAAAATATTGAGCGACTCCGCTAAATCTAAG
>CALJIY010000589.1 GCA_937973945.1 uncultured Saprospiraceae bacterium
GAATGGCATGCAGAGTTGGCTCCAGAGTTTGTACAAGAGTTGAAAGAATATGGCCGTATCTATATGTATCGATTTAAGCCCGATTACGAGATCTATGCCATCGAGCTCATGTACGCTGCACAGGCGATCGAATTTAGAAGACCATTAAAATGTTCAGAAATCCTCGAAAAAAATCATCAATTGATCCGTTCAGTTGTTCCTAAGTTAGAAGATGATCGATTGCTCAAAGATGACATCGATCAGATGATCCGATTAGTAGAAGAAAAAGCATTTACCGTTAAATAAAGAAGGCCATGAATTTTAAGGAACAGATCCGCCAAGGGATACCCTCTAGTTTACCATCTCCTCGACCATATGCTCTCGGTATAAACCGAGCACCTAAACGTAAGGACATATTATCCACTGAGGAAAAGAAACTGGCGATACGGAATGCACTCCGATACTTCCCAGTAGAATGGCATGCAGAGTTGGCTCCAGAATTTGTACAAGAGTTACAGGATTATGGCCGTATCTATATGTATCGATTTAAGCCTGACTACGAGATCTATGCTCGACCGATGGACGAGTATCCTGCGGTAACAGCACATGCGGCAGCGATCATGCTCATGATTCATAATAATCTAGATCCTGCTGTCGCTCAGCATCCAGAGGAGTTGATCACATACGGAGGCAATGGCTCTGTTTTTCAGAACTGGGCGCAATATCTTCTGACCATGAGGTATTTGTCAAAAATGACAGAAGAACAAACGTTACATATTTACTCTGGCCATCCGATGGGATTGTTTCCATCTTCTAAAGAGGCACCGAGAGTAGTGGTGACAAACGGTATGATGATTCCTAATTATTCTAAGCCAGATGACTTAGAAAAGTATAATGCGCTGGGGGTTACTCAATATGGACAAATGACGGCAGGCTCGTATATGTATATAGGTCCCCAGGGAATTGTGCATGGTACGACGATTACGGTATTGAATGCTTTCAGAAAGAAACTAAAAGCAAAGGAATCTATTGCTGGAAAAATATTTTTGACAGCTGGTTTAGGCGGGATGAGTGGCGCGCAGCCAAAAGCAGGAAATATCGCAGGTTGTATAACCGTATGCGCAGAAGTGAATCCGAAAGCAGCAAAAAAACGACATGAGCAAGGCTGGGTAGATGAATTGGAGGAAGATATAGATGCGCTGATAACAAGAGTTCGTGAAGCCGTGAAAGCAGCAGAAGTAGTTTCTATTGCTTACGTTGGTAATGTAGTAGATTTATGGGAGCGGTTTTATGAAGAAGGTATTTTTGTACATTTAGGATCAGATCAAACGTCTTTACATAATCCTTGGTCTGGTGGCTATTATCCTGTTGACTTAAGCTATGAAGAAGCCAATCAATTGCTGAGTGATCAACCAAATGTATTTAAGGAGAAAGTTCAAACTTCACTTAGAAGACATGCCGAAGCGATCAATAAGCATACATCAAAAGGAACTTACTTTTTTGATTATGGAAATGCCTTTTTATTAGAAGCTTCAAGGGCAGGAGCGGATATTATGGCAGACAATGAAATTGATTTCAAATATCCTTCCTATGTGCAAGACATTTTAGGACCGATGTGTTTTGATTTTGGATTTGGACCTTTTAGATGGGTTTGTACTTCGGGCTTGTCCCAAGATTTAGATAAGACTGATTTAATCGCCCAACAAATTTTAGAACAGATCTCCACTACAGCACCAGCCGAAATTCAACAGCAGTTAGCCGATAACATTCAATGGATTAGTGCGGCTAAGGAAAATAAATTGGTCGTAGGCTCGCAGGCTAGAATCTTATATGCAGATGCAGAAGGACGAATTAAAATTGCCCTAGCTTTTAATGAGGCCATTGCTAAGGGTATTATTACCGCACCTATAGTTCTGGGAAGAGACCATCATGATGTGAGTGGTACCGATTCTCCTTACCGAGAGACTAGTAACATTTATGATGGTAGTAAATTTACCGCAGATATGGCCATCCACAATGTAATAGGGGATAGCTTCCGTGGGGCGACTTGGGTGTCGATACATAATGGTGGTGGTGTAGGCTGGGGCGAGGTGATGAATGGTGGCTTTGGTTTATTATTAGATGGCTCCAAAGAGGCAGCCACTAAATTACGAAACATGCTATTTTTTGATGTGAATAATGGCATTGCTCGTCGGAGTTGGGCTAGAAATAAAGAAGCTATTTTTTCTTTGAAAAGAGAAATGCAACAGACGCCTGGGTTAGAAGTGACGCTTGCTAATTTGGTGGAGGATGAGGAATTGATTGATGGGGTGGTGGGGGAGCTATTTTAGGGTTTTGGAGCAGGCGGGAAAGATCATATATCATACATCATAAATCCTCACAAAACGTGATGGATATATGATGTATGATTTAAAATTTATGATTTTAGATTTGGGAAATGTCAATGCCTAAAATAGATCGCTATAAAGAAAATAGAAATATTTTAGCGTTTAGATCCGTGACTAACTAATCCGTGACTAATAATTTAATTTAGTCACGGATATTTCTGATAGCTTTTAGCCCATCTGATTAATGGTTTGTATAATAAACAATTTTGAAAATCATTGTGCTACTTCATTCTGAGTATATGATTTTCCCAAGCCAAGCATCACTCCAAACTAATAATCTTCTGCGTCAAGACTTCTTTTTCTGTTTGGAGGATCACTAAGAACAGACCTTTATAAGATCCATTGGCCTCAAAGTATTGACTATGGGCACCAAGGGCTTTATCTCCTTCCGTTAGTACTTCTATTAATTGACCTTCCATAGAGTAAACCGCTAAGCGTACCTGCTGAGGCGTTCCTAAATGATACTCAATTTTTGTTTTATTTAAGAATGGATTAGGACTAACTTTTAAGCTGTTTTTATCCAAAGGAATAGTTGGCGCACTTTGCTTCAACTGTTGGGTTGTGGAAGGCGCCTCTTCTGTTAAGCTACCGGGCGTTTCACAAGTAGTTGGATCAATGAATGCTAAAAATTCACTGCCAGCTGGTACATGGAAGCCAGGACTTAACAAAATCGATTCTCC
>CALJIY010000590.1 GCA_937973945.1 uncultured Saprospiraceae bacterium
TGCAAAGAACTATTCGCAGAAATGGATGAAGAAGAGCGGCAAATGGAAATGAGCGTACAAGAGTTATTGAAGTCATTAGATGCTGCCCTACAAAAAATGGTATTGGGGAAATCATTTTCTGATATACATCAACTTTCGCTGGAAGATCCAAAACCCATTGGCGAGTTACAAATCATTGCAGACTGGTTGGGCATACCCATAGATGATTTTCCAATGCAGCATGAACTAACAGAGGACCAACTAGAAGCTATTTGTGATGCCCTACTGGCTTTTTGGCATCCAGAAGAAGAATTGCATATTTGGTTAGCAGGTGTCAAGCCTTCAACTAGATATAGCTCATTGGTTGAATTTTTTAAGACCAAAGTCTGGTGTACCAATAAAGGAAAGATTATTCTTCCGCCTCTTGACCCAGAGGAAATGAAAAATTTTAAAAGCCCTTTAGATTATCTAGATTTAAAGAATGATTTTTCCGAGGACGATGAGGAAGGTGACTTGCCTTTTTAGAAATGGTAGATAAAAAATGTAGATGCTTCTTTTCTACGAATACGCTTTAAAATTAGGATTTCTTTCTATATTACATTTTTTAGAAGTTTTGAAAAAATAAATATGAAAACCAAAATTACAGAACTCTTTGGTATTGAACATCCGATCATGCAAGGTGGGATGCACTATGTAGGTTTTGCAGAATTGGCAGCGGCTGTTTCTAATGCAGGCGGATTGGGCACCATCACCGGCTTGACGCAAAAAACGGCTGGGGACTTGGCAAATGAAATTGCTAGATGTAAAGATATGACGGATAAACCTATTGCCGTCAACCTTACTTTTTTACCAAGTGTTCATCCTCCGGATTATCCTGCGTATGTTAAAGCCATCATAGAAGGAGGAATAACCGTAGTCGAAACAGCTGGACGTAATCCTCAATCGGTCTTACCTTATTTAAAGGATGCAGGAATTAAAGTGATTCATAAATGTACTTCTGTTAGACATGCATTGAAAGCTCAATCCATTGGTTGCGATGCCGTTTCTGTAGATGGTTTTGAATGTGGTGGTCATCCAGGAGAAGATGATATTCCGAATATGATTTTATTACCTCGGGCTGCAGCGGAATTGGAAATTCCCTTTTTAGCATCAGGTGGCATGGCAGATGCTCGTTCATTGGTTGCTTCCATTGCCATGGGCGCAGAAGGCATCAATATGGGTACTCGTTTTATGGCAACCAAAGAAGCACCTATTCATCAAAATGTAAAACAAGCCATTTTAGATGCAACAGAATTGGATACCCGATTGGTCATGCGTCCTTTGAGAAATACGGAGCGGGTATTGAATAATGCGGCCGTAGAGCGTTTATTGGCAAAAGAAAAGAGCTTAGGCGCAGACATTAAATTTGAAGACATCATAGAGGAAGTAGCTGGCGTATATCCAAAAGTCATGCAAGAAGGGGCAATGGATGCAGGCGCTTGGTCTTGTGGCATGGTTGCCGGATTGATTGATGATATTCCGACTTGTAAAGAATTAATTGACCGTATTATGAGCGAGGCTACTGAATTGATTCATCAGCGTTTGGTAGGATTATAGGATAAGCGTCGCGATGAATATTATGGCTTTTTTTATCATGCTTGTTTTGTTTGTTGCTACGTCGTTCCTTGGAAGGCATATTCAATTTTTTTCATTGGCGACAGCCAATATTGAATACTTATGTTTATACAATAGCGTTCCTTAGAAGGCCGATTCAAAATACAATAATTGTTGACAGCTATTTAATAGGGTAGCGGCCACCTAGGAAATTAAACAACTTTAAAATGATAAAAATCCGTTGTTAATAAAAATCCATTGTTAAATTATTCAACAACGGATTTTTATTAACAACGGATTTCAAATAGTTAGAGGAAATTAAAATCAATTTTTACCCAACCAATCCCGCCATTCTCTTAGCTGCCGTATCATATTCTCTACGAAGCTTTGCCACCATATCACCTGCGGATAGCACTTCATCGATATTCCCAATCCCTTGACCACAACCCCAAATATCTTTCCAGGCCTTCGCTGCGGTATTACCGCCAGAGCCAAAATTCATCTTACTAGGATCACTTTCTGGTAAATTATTCGGGTCTAAGCCTGCGTTCTCGATGGACTTTTTTAAGTAGTTGCCATGAACACCCGTAAATAAATTAGAGTAAACGATATCATCGGCTTTGCCATCGACAATGCCTTGCTTATAATCATCACTTGCTCTGGCTTCTTTAGCTGCAATAAAGGCACTGCCGATATAAGCCAAATCTGCGCCCATCGCTTGCGCACTCAACACAGCGGCTCCAGAAGCAATAGAACCAGATAAAGCTACTGGTCCATCAAACCAAGTTCTAATCTCTTGTATTAAGGCAAATGGCGAGGTGGTGCCTGCATGTCCCCCAGCTCCAGCAGCCACGGGAATTAATCCATCTGCTCCTTTTTCTATGGCTTTATGTGCATAGCGATCATTGATGACATCATGTAACACAATCCCTCCCCATTCATGCACGGCTACATTTAAATCTTCTCTTGCTCCAAGTGAGGTAATCACTAATGGAACCTTCCATTTTGCGCAAGTCACCAAATCTTCTTCCAATCGATTGTTACTACGATGAACGATTTGGTTAACAGCGAATGGGGCAGCGGGCTGATCTGGGTTATCTCTATCATGAGCCGCTAACTCTTCTGTGATCTGGTGAATCCATTCGTCCAATTGGGCTTGTGGTCTAGCATTTAAAGCAGGAAAGGATCCTACGATACCAGCCTTACACTGAGCTATTACCAGCTCAGGGCCCGAAATAATGAACAAAGGAGACCCAATAACAGGAAGTCTTAAATTATCGAATAATGAAGGAAGTGCCATATTGAAATTTTATTAAAACTTAAATGTACAAAAGTATTGCGTATCTATGCTCTTTAAAACCAATAAAGTCTAAGTCAAAAAAGCTATCCCGCTATTTTTGCTACTGCACTTTAACAATCGCTTATCTCCATTGTTTAAAAAAAATCCACAAATGATTGTTTTTCGTAAATTTGGGGTATGAAAAAATTAGAAAGTATTCAAGAATTTTATGAAAGTAGATTTCAGTGGATTCCTGATGAAATACGAAATAATTTTGGGCATTTTAATGTTTTTCCTTTGCAGTCACCAGTGATAGGAGAGGGAGCTAAGCCATTAGCTTATGGTAGGCGAGAATGGTATAACATTGTTTTAGTTTTTGGTGGTGGCCTATTACATTGTTCTGGTAAGCAGTTTCCAGTAAAAAAACAAGCCATTGTATTTACCAATCCCTATACACCATTTGGATGGGACGAAAGAAATTTAATCATCAAAGGATATTACTGTATTTTTAATGAACAATTTCTTAATAAAGACAAGCGTATTATTAACTTTCTCCCATTTAAAACAGACACCACTCCTTTTTTTGAGCTGACAACAGCAGAAGCCGCCAAAGCAGAAAAGTTATTTTTGAGAATGTTCGAAGAAGTCGCTTCTAATTATGATTACAAATATGATATTGCCAAGCTATTGGTAGAAGAATTGTTGCACTTAACCATGAAGTCCAATAGTTTCAACATAGAGAGTCCAAGAATTCAACGGGCTTCAGAACACTTGACTATTCAGTTTTTAGAACTATTGGAACGTCAATTTCCTATTGAAGCAAAATCTCAATCCATTAAATTATTAACCGCCTCCCATTTTGCCAATCAATTGCATATTCATGTCAATCACCTCAATAAATCGATTAAAGAAACTACAGAAAAAACGACTACCCAAATCATTAAAGAACGGATTGCACAAGAGGCAAAAACACTCATTCGGCATACTCGGTGGAATTTTTCTGAAATTGCCTATTCTCTTGGATTTAAAGAAGTGACACACTTCAATAATTTTTTTAAGAAAGCGACTAAGCTTACGCCTACCCAGTATCGAAATATTTGATTTTTGTAAGCTATTATTCGATTTATATAATTTTTGTTAGAAAAATATAACGAAGTTGCTTAATAATGTAGTTTAGCGGCGAAAATTTGTAGTGTGAGGTTCTGAGAACTAGTTTTTTAAGTTGCATAGCAGGGCTATGGAACTTAAAAAAGTCGTTCTCAGGTTCTTACAATACAGATTTGTAGACCTGAAATACATTTTTAAACAACTTCAATGTAGTTTGCCACAAAAGTAATAGGCTATATTTTTTTAAAAAACATAACTACTTCAATACACATTAAAATGAAAAAATTACTTTTCGGACTATTTTTAATCACCTTATCGGTACAAGGATCATTCGCACAAAATAGCACTACCGAACAGGAAGTCACTCAATTATCTAAAGATAAATGGCAGTGGATGGCAGATAAGGATGTAGATAAATTGGCTACTCTTTTTCATGACCAGTCAAAATTTGTGCACATGAGTGGCACTTGGAATAAGGACAGAGAACTCGAAATTATTGAAACGGGTAGTATATGGTATAAGCAAGCCGATGTTCATGATGTGGTGGTAGAAATTTTTGATAATACGGCTGTTCTTTGGAACCGCATTACCTTGGTGGCACATGTCAGAGGAAATGATGTATCGAATGAATTTACGGTTACTGAAATTTATAATAAAGGAGTAGATGGCTGGAAATTGTTAGATTTGACTTTTAGTAAGGTGCGGGACACCCATGAGATTGCTGCAAATGCTACTCCTGAACAGGAAGTCACTCAACTATC
>CALJIY010000591.1 GCA_937973945.1 uncultured Saprospiraceae bacterium
ACAAAGGCACCCAATGCCAACCAAATAACCATCGTAAAAGAATGATCGCCTAGCATTAGGGCTGCTACCGCAGGGCCAGTTCCACGACCCATCGTATTCACAATGGTACCTAAAGAAACTACTTTTCCAGTATGATCGAAAGCGGCTTGTATTTGTTGAAAATAAGGAATCGCAATACTCCACGCTCCTCCGAATAAACTAATCGCAGCCAAAAAAATAAGGGGTTGGGCGGATTGAAATAACATAGTCGCACCAATGGCCATTCCACCTACACCAACTAATACAGGTAGTTTTAAACCTCTAGAATCGCCTACTTTAAAAACTAATAAACCACCCATTATAGCGAGCACACTACTTAATCCCATTAGCTGTCCTGTCAAGCTTCCATCTAGATTTGCTTCTTTGGCAATTCGTTCTACGTAAGCCCAGATCGTGCCGCCACCAACTTGTAAAGCGAAGTAGGCTAAAAGAGCCAATAAGACTTCTTTTTGAGATAGTAAGGTTTTTAAATTCGGTATTTCTTTTTCTTTTATATTCCCTGATAATTTCGGAATGACGCCACTACCTAATAAACTGGCAATCGCCATAAAAACAAGAATACTAAAACCACCTTGCAAACCAAATTCCTGTACTAGATATGGCAAGGTCACTAAAATAATCCCACTCCAAATACAGTAGACCACTACATAAATACCATATGCTTTAATCGGATTTTTTAAACCAGAAAAAGCCGCCAATCCACCCGCATATGCTAGTCCTCCAAATACCCCACTAATAAATCGAATGCCCAACATCGTCATAGGTTGCGTCACAAACATGGACAAACCATCTAGTAATAATAAACCCATTAAACCCACTTGGACTATTCGAATCAAGGGCTTTTTGCCTATTAATAAAGTAGCTATTAAGCCACCTAAGGCAATACCAAAAATATTAGAGGAAGCAATCCATCCAACCATCGCTCGATCATAGCCTAGGGTATCTACAATCGCTCCTACTAGCATAGGTAGGACGGCAGGGAAACCAAGACCTGTAGTACTGATGAAACTATTGATAATTATTTGTACGGTCTTGTTGTTAGTGGACATGTAGGTGTTTAAAGCCCTCGGATTTCATCCGGGGTTATTCGTGTTTAACTACTCCGTAGTTTTTCTATATAGGTCAAATTTACTCGGAATACTTATCGCTCATATAAGAAACCGATAACGCAATCATTTCCCTTAAGATAGCAGAATCTACAGCCGCCAATTTCTTAATATACAAACAAGACTTGCCAATCTTATGCTTACCCAGTTTCGCTAATAATTCATCAGACCTATCAAAGCCATTCATGATGTATAAAGTCAAAGCAGTTTTTCTTGGAGAGAATCCTACAATTGGCATATCCCCTTCTCGACCTGAATCATATTTGTAATGATAAGAACCAAAACCAATGATAGAACCGCCCCACATTTTTGGTGGTTCGCCAGTGATTTCTTGCATTATTTTTATTAAGGCATAGCTATCAGCGCGTTTGGTTTCATCTGGCACTGCGTTTAAGAAATCTTCTACGTTTGCTTCGTTTTGGGTGGTTTTATTTTTTGCCATAAAACATAATTAAATAAACACAAAGGCACAGAAATACAGAGTTAGATTTTTTCTCTGTGTCCCAGTGCCTCAGTGTTCTTTTTTAAAATTTCGTCAGAAATTATTACCTCGTTTCCTCGCACTTATACGCCCGCAGCTTTACGAACTGCATCCACAATTTCTGGATTCAACAAAGTAGAAGTATCTCCTAAATTAGACGCATCTCCAGAAGCAATTTTTCTTAAGATCCGACGCATAATTTTTCCAGAACGAGTCTTTGGTAAACCAGGGACAACTAATATTTTATCGGGCTTAGCAATAGGGCCGATTACTTTTGTCACAACGGCACGAAGCTCTTTTTCAAAATCGGCATCGCCTGCCGTTCCTTCTTGTGCAATGACATAGGCAAAAATGCCTTGTCCTTTAATATCATGCGGATAGCCTACTACTGCAGATTCAATGACCGCAGGGTGTTCGTTGATCGCATTTTCTACTTCGGCAGTACCCATTCTATGTCCAGAAACATTAATGACATCATCTACTCTACCGATAATTCTTAAACGGCCATCGGCATCTCTTCGGCAGCCATCTCCCGTGAAATACATATTTTCAAAAGCAGAGAAATATACTTGTCGACAACGCTCGTGATCTCCATAGGTAGTACGTATCATGGATGGCCAAGGAAATTTAATACATAGTAAGCCTTCTACATCATTTCCTTTTACTTCCTCTCCATCTGCATTTACTAAGATAGGTTGAATGCCTGGCATTGGATAGGATGCATAGCAAGGCTTCGTATCTGTGATACCCGGTAATGGCGTAATCATAATTCCACCAGTTTCTGTTTGCCACCAAGTATCTATAATTGGCGCATTTCCTTTGCCCACTTTTTCATTGTACCAATTCCATGCTTCTACATTAATGGGTTCTCCAACAGATCCGATTACTTTTAAATTACTCAAATCATGACCGTTTACATATTCGTCCCCTTTTGCCATTAAAGCTCGGATGGCCGTAGGAGCTGTATAAAATTGGTTGACCTGATGCTTCTCACAAATTTTCCAAAAACGACTGGCATCTGGATAGGTAGGTACCCCCTCAAACATCATCGTTGTCGCACCAGTTAATAAAGGGCCATAGATAATATAGGAGTGCCCGGTAATCCATCCAACATCTGCCGTACACCAATAGACATCTCCTTCTTGATATTGAAAGACATTATTAAAAGTATAGGCCGTGTAGACCATATAGCCACCACAAGTATGAACGACTCCTTTTGGTTTTCCTGTAGAACCAGAGGTGTATAAAATGAAAAGCATATCTTCTGAATCCATCGTCTCTGGCTTGCAAGTAGTTGCTCTATCTTTCATGGTATCGTGCCACCATATATCTTTGGCGTCATCCCATTGAACCTCCCCGCCTGTATTTTTATGGACAATTACTTTTTCAATACTTGAACAACCTTGCTTTAAGGCTTCGTCTACCACTGCCTTAACAGGAATGTTTTTTGCCCCTCTAGCATTATAATCAGAACAGATAACCATTTTACAAGTAGCATCTTTAATCCGATCCGCTAAAGCGGTTGCTGAAAAGCCTGCAAAAACCACAGAATGTATCGCCCCTATTCTAGCACATGCCAATACAGCGATTGCTAGTTCTGGCACCATCGGCATATAAAAGCACACCCGATCTCCTTTCTCAATACCATTCGCTCTAAGGGCATTACTAAACTTACATACCTCCGCATGTAGCTCCTTATAGGTATATGTTTTTGCTGGTGCATTCGGATCATTTGGCTCCCAGATAATAGCGGGCTGATCTCCTCTAGTTGCTAAGTGCCGATCTAAGCAATTTTCTGTAATATTTAGTTTACCTCCTTCAAACCACTTGACCGCTGGGGTTTTAAAATCCCATTCTAATATATTGTCCCACTTTTGTTGCCAATGAAAAGTTTCTGCTTGTTTTGCCCAGAAGAATTCTGGCTTTTCTACACTTTCTTGATATACTTCTTTGTATTGCTCAAGTGTCTTAATTTGTAAGGTCATGCTTTTATTCGTTTTGTGAGTAAACTAAGGAATCCAAAGGTAAGGAAAGGAAAAGATTTAAAAAAGTAGGATTGATTTGGAAGATCATTTTTATGAGAGAGTAGGAATAAAAAAGAGCTTGTTTAGAATATGGTGATTCCAAACAAGCTCTAAGGAACGACGAAACAATAACTGTAGATTCTTGGCTGCTTCTTTTTCCCTTATTTTCCTTTTGAAATCAGTCATAGTATATACAATACTCCTTCTTTCAAAAGAAAACTAAGAAAAAAATAATCTACCCAAGAATCCACATTTATTATCTCCTCGTTCCTAGGGGTAATCGGTTTATAATAATCAAAAAATGGAATTCATTTTTTGGTTGTTACGACTATAGGATGACCTAATAGTTATGTAAATGTGTAGGGTATTTTGTTGCTTAAAGAGATCGATGTCATTCCATCGAAATACATCAACCCGTTTAAATATATGGAAGAGTAGAAAATACTATTAAAATTTACTGTAGCACTACTTCTTTTTCTTCTACCATCTTTCGGATATTGATCAAAGCATAACGCATTCGACCTAAAGCCGTATTGATGCTTACTCTAGTCAATTGAGCGATTTCCTTAAAGCTCATATCTGCATAGTGTCGTAAAATCACTACTTCTCTTTGCTCTGGAGGCAACATATCCACTAAAGAACGGATCTTTTGGTGTGTTTGACTTTTGATCATATTCTGCTCTGCATTCAAATCTGTATTTTGCAATACATCGAATATATCAAAAGTTTCTGTAGCAGATACCTTCGGTCGACGACGTGTACGTCGGAAGTAATCTACACACATATTATAAGAGATACGTAATGCCCACTGTAGGAACTTGCCCTCATGGTTATACTTACCCTTTCTAAGCGTATCGATAATTTTGATGAAAACTTCTTGAAAGATATCTTCTGCTAGACTATGGTCTTTTACAAAAAGATAAATGGACGTGTAGATTCTGTCCTTGTGTCGAGAGAGTAATTCTTCAAATGACTTTTCATTGCCTTTTAAATAGTTGGCAATTAGTTGCTGATCATTAAGCGTTTTGACTTCCATACTTAGCGTCTTTTAATTAAGTACACGCAGAGATTGCATTGACCGAATCAATGAATAACAACCGTGAACGAGTACTAATTTTAAATTAAAATGTTAAGTGTAAAAGTTTGCGCTTATAGAAGAATTATTTAATTAGATTAGATAAATGAAGTTGAAAACTATCTTCTTATTTTCAATTATGAAGCCAAATTGCAACAAATCAGCAGTAATTGCCAATTTTTTATTCCTGTTAACAGAAATTTAACCGAAAAAGGCTAGATATGTGAAAATAATCAAATACTAATTGTATTTCTACAATCGTTGCGACAAATATAGCGGAATATCTAGCAGTAAAGCAAGTTTATTAAGGTGAAATATTTTAAAATTATATATATGGTCCTTTTTTTCAATATTGAATGCTTTTGTAGGCTTCATTACCGTATCCACTACTCAGTGAATTTCAAAGCAAGCTATCTTATTACAAATAACGGGTAAAGAATTCTATTTTTGTGAATGGAAAAAATAGGCCAGCCTCTCTATACTTTACCGTTCTTATTGCTCTGTATTAGTTTTGCCTTTTTTGGTGGAAGTTTCAATATGATTATTCCAGAATTACCTGCCTTCTTAAGTGGGCTTGGAGGAGCTGATTATAAAGGTTTAATTATAGCTTTATTCACATTGACGGCAGGCATTTCTCGTCCATTTAGTGGAAAATTAGCAGATACCATAGGAAGAGTGCCCGTTATCATTGTTGGTGCGATGGTATGTATTGTGTGTAGCTTGGCGTATCCTATCTTATCCACTATTAGTGGTTTTTTCCTATTGCGATTATGTCATGGCTTTTCTACAGGCTTTACGCCTACTGCTATAACAGCCTATGTAGCGGATATTGTGCCAGCGCATAGAAGAGGCGAAGCAATGGGCATTATGGGGGTTAGTCTGAATTTGGGTTCTTCTATCTCCCCGCCTATTGGTAGTTACTTGGCTAATACTTATTCCTTAGACGCTATGTTTTACGCCTCTTCTGCGAGTGCCTTCATCTCCTTATTAATACTGACTAGGATGAAAGAGACGCTAAGTACTAAACAGTCTTTTCATCCTAATTTATTAAAATTAAAAAGGGGGGAGGTGATAGATAAAGATGCTATCCTTCCAGCCATTGTTTGTGGTTTATCTTATATCGGTTTTGGTGCGCTGGTCACCATTACGCCAGATCAGTGCGAATTTTTAGGTATTTCTAATAAGGGTTTGTTCTTTACTAGTTTCACTATATGCTCTATCTTATCTCGCTTAGTGGCAGGCACAATATCTGATAAGTATGGTCGAATTATTGTTATCAAAGTAGCCATTATTTGTCTATGTCTTTCTCATATATTGCTGGGACTTTCTAATTCTCCTACTTGGTTATTAACAGCGACAGGATTTTTAGGATTTTCTTTAGGTATAGGTATTCCAGCCCTTTTTGCATGGACGATAGATCGCAGTCAAGAGAATAAGCGAGGACAAGCTATGGCTACTATATATATAGGTTTAGAAGTAGCTATTGGGTCGGGCGCTTTATTGGGCGCAGCTTTGTATGATAATAATGCGAGTAATTTTGGGAAGACTTTTTTTGTAATGGCTTTTATTACTAGTCTCGGTTTTCTTTTTTTACGGAAAGAAAAAACTTAATAAGTCCTTCTATAACAACATGCGGTTATTTCGTTGCCACATTTACAAAAACACGTCGAAGCCCCGATACTGAAAAAATAAGACCGTCAAAAATAGAACCGTATGAATAAATTCTGCCATACTAGTATTTAAAGAGAGAAATCTAGCGGTAACTAAAAGGGAGAGCGGTACCATAATGATTAAAAAATGGGTGATCGTTACACTTGGTTGAAACAAAAAGGTTAACCCACTTACAAATAAGGTAAGATATACAATGCTAATAAAATTTCTAGTTTGAATAGATTTATTAAAAGGATATCCATTAAACAGCCCCATCAGAAAAACAACTATTAGGAGCCCTAATTTTATTAAGAATGCACTACTTTGATCGTATCTAAAATTTAAAAAGCTAAACTGCTCGGCAAAATAAGTTTGCCAATAACCACCTAATCCATCTTGCCAAAAGAACCAGGTACTCATAAATAAAAACGGGACAAAAAATCCACATAGTAGCATTAGTATTTCCTTGAAAACAAAGTTTCTTAAAATACTTAGTCCTAAGAAGATTAAGACTAGAAAAAAACCAAAAGAACTATAGAACAAACTTGCTAAACCAATCCAAAAGCCCGTATTGAAGATGGCGCCTGCACTCTTAGGTCGCTTATAAGTACTCATCAAAGCATCTAAGGCGATAATTAAAAATAAATTACCCAATAAAATAGCTGACAAGGGAAAGAAATCTTGTAGTATACTAGTCAATAGCAGATAGAATAGACCTGGTAATAGCGTGGTTTCATTGAACAAACGATGTCGCATCGCTAGTTCATTAATCAAGAAAGCTTGAATAAACAATAAAAAAATTGTTATTCCTCCTTCTAACAAAGTGTTATTCCCTATAGCATTTCTTAAAAACATAGACAAAGCACCGTCATTGGCTACAGTGATACTTACGGGGTTCCAAAAATAAGATGCCCGGAGTATTCCTATGTATACCAGTAGTAGTAGGTTGAAAATAATCTGATTCGTTCGGAATAGGAATAACACTATGTATATATGATTGTGATCTTAAAAATATCTGATCTGTTTACTCAGACCAGCGGTCTAAGCTACAGGAGCTAGTTTTGCTATAGCAAAAGTAATCTAATGAATCGTAAATAAAAATTTGGGTAGGGAAAAACCTATTTATCTTCACTCTGTTCTGCCGAAAGTTGTTTTACTAATTTCTTTCGAATCCTTTTTAAGCTTTTTTCAATTTCCACTAAAGAAGGTTTCTTCTTCCCAGTGTATATAAACATTAAACCATATTGCTGACCGAAAGTGGAGAGTTGCTCATTGAGTAATGGCTTACTTAGGCGATAGCCTTCTCGGATCACCCGTTTGATTCGGTTTCGGTCGACGGCTTTGGCAAATCTTTTCTTAGGAACCGTAACTGCGAATTGGGTGGGATAATCATTGAACCTAGGCTCAATGGGGCCCCAAATTAGGCGAAGTGGAAAGATATGAATAGAAGTTCTTCGTTCAAAAAGTTGCTGTATAACCTTTCGGCTTTTCAGTTTTTCTTCTTTTGAAAATTTGAAGGAAGACACAAGGAGAGATTTTGTTTAGAGGTCAGCAGTCAGATCGCTTCTCTGTCAGAAGTCAGACTCGTGACGTGGTGAACATCATGAGTCTTACTTTTGGCAGTTCTGTTAGCCTAGCTAAATGGAACGATTTGACTTCTAACATCTTCAAATGAGCTAAAACAGAAACAGCAAGTACTAAAAATGAAGTACCTGCTGTTTTGTATTTTGGAACTATCGGGATAACAAAATGTTACTTAAGCTTCATTTCGTCAGATACTGTTAATTTCAAACGGCCTTTAGCTCTTCTTCTAGCTAACAATTTTCTTCCGTTCTTACTGCTCATACGGGATCTGAAGCCATGCTTATTAGCTCTCTTTCTTCTGGATGGTTGGTAAGTCCTTTTCATCTTGAAAATATTAATTAAAATCCTTTAGTCATCTTACTATTAGAACTACCTAAAGAATTAGATATTATATAACCAAATATAGTTATTTTTCGAAATCGAAGTGCAAAGGTATGTTTTCTTTTCAAGAAAGACAAATATAATAAGTGTAATTTCTTCTTTATTAGCCAATAAAAGCGTACCTTTGCGCCTCTAAAATATTTTTTAACCTCGTTGGTATCAATTCTATTATAGATTTTAACCAAAAATCTGATACTAACTACAAATTTGTTATCTAAATGCCATTAGATAATTATCTAGCTCCTGAGGCTTACCAAGCTGGAGCAGACGGTTTTAACACTTTCGACAAGGATGGGTCTTCTTATTTTAGCTTTATTCATGGCGGCAACGTAGTTCTTCGTAGTGAAGGATATGCTTCTGCTAAAGCTAGAGATAATGGTGTTCAATCCGTTATTAAAAATGCGTCGGATGAAAAAAGATGGAAGACTATCGAAGAAGATGGTCAATTCTTTTATATACTAAGAGCTGGTAACAATCAAGAGATTGGTCGTAGCTGCGCTTACGAAGCTAAATCTAAGATGCTTTTAGCATTAGGTAAAGTTTGGGGAGCTGGTACACCTATTACTGGCGATGTTACAGCTACCACGACTACTGTTTCTGAAGCTGCTCCTAAGGTAGCCGCTGCCGCAGCAGCGCCTGTTGCTTTTGCAGCAACAACTCCTGCTGAAACTGCTGCCCCTAAGGCAGAAGTTAAAGCAGAAGCACCTGCTCCAAAGGTAGAGGAAGTCAAAGTAGAAACACCTACTCCAACGCCAGCAGCTAAAGTGGAAGAAGTAAAAGTAGAAGCACCTACTCCAAAAGCAGAAGTTAAAACAGAAACGACTCCACCAGCAGTAAAAGAGGAAAAAGCAAAGTCATCTACTAAATCTAGAGAAAGAATTTCTGCAAAGCCTAGAGCGGCTGCCGCACAACAAACAACAGTAGCAGCAGAAGACAATCCGATGACAGCAGAAGAGATTGCTCAAGCTAACAGTGCACATGATGATTTTGACTGGGGCGGAAGTACTTCAAAGCACAACTTACCTTACTCAGAAGAAGAAACTAAAGCATATAGAGAGCAATACGAAGCTACCTTAAGCTCTGTTATTGAAAATGAGATCGTAAAGGGTGTTGTATCTACTATTAATGATAGAGATGTTCTTTTAGACATCAACTTCAAATCAGATGGTTTAATCTCATTATCAGAATTTAGAGATTTAGGCGAGTTGAATGTAGGAGACATCGTTGAAGTGTATGTTGAAAAGCAAGAAGACGATAGAGGTCAGTTAGTTCTTTCTCGTAAGAAAGCAAAATTGCTTCGATCATGGGAGAGCATTAAAGATTCTCACGTTAACGGTACTGTTATTAAAGGTACAGTTATCAGTAAGACGAAAGGTGGTTTGATTGTAGACTGTAGTGGTTTGGAAACATTCTTACCTGGTTCTCAAATTGATATTAAGCCAATCGTTGATTATGATGCATACGTTGGTAAAACAATGGAATTCAAGGTAGTTAAGATTAACGAAACTATTAAGAATGCCGTTGTATCTCACAAAGCATTAATCGAAAGCGATTTAGCAGAGCAAAGAGAGGCAATCATCGCCAGCTTAGAGAAAGGACAAGTATTAGAAGGTTTAGTGAAGAATATCACAGACTTCGGTGCATTCTTAGATTTAGGTGGTGTAGATGGTCTTTTATATATCACAGATATTTCTTGGGGTAGAATTAGTCACCCAAGTGAAATCTTACAATTGAATCAAAAAATCAATGTAGCAGTACTTGATTTTGATGAAAATAAGAAGCGTATTTCTTTAGGATTGAAGCAATTGCAACCACACCCATGGGAGGTGTTAGCTGCTGAAATCGCTGAAGGTTCTACTGTAAAAGGTAAAATCGTTAATATCGAAGATTACGGCGCATTCTTGGAAATCATGCCAGGTGTAGAAGGTTTGATTCACGTTTCAGAAGTAACATGGAGTAATCAGCCAATTAACGCTAGAGAATACTTCAAGTTACACCAAGAGTATGAAGCTAAGGTTGTAACGATTGATAGGGAAGATAGAAAGATGTCACTTAGTGTGAAGCAACTATCTAACGATCCGTGGGATGAAATTCAAACGAAATTCCCAGTGGAAAGTCGCCACTCTGGTTTAGTGAAGAACTTAACACCTTACGGTGTCTTTGTTGAATTAGAAGAAGGTATTGGTGGTATGGTTCATATCTCTGATTTATCTTGGACAAAGCGATACTCTCACCCATCTGAATTTACGAAGAAGGGACAAACGATTGACATCGTTGTATTAGATATTGATAAGAACAACCGTAAGTTATCTTTAGGTCATAAGCAGATCGAGGAAAATCCATGGGATACTTTTGAAAATGTATTCCCTGTTGGATCTTACCACGAAGCTACGATCATCAAGCGAGATGATAGAGGTGCGATCGTTCAGTTACCATATGGTTTGGAGGCATTTTCTCCAATCAAGCATATCAAGAAAGAAGATGGTTCTTTAGCAAATGTTGAAGAAGTATTAACTTTCAAAGTAATCGAATTTAATAGAGACGATAAGCGAATCTTAGTGTCTCACCTTCGTTACTTAGATGATATCCGAAAAGAAGCAGATGACTCTGTGAAGAAAGAAAAAGTGCAGGAAAGAAAAGAAACAGAAGTAGCTGTTAAGAAGGTACAAACTAACGTTCAAAAAGAGACTTTAGGTGACTTGGGTGTTTTCTCCCAACTAAAGGATCAAATTAAAGACGGAGATGCTTCTTAATTAGCATGTCTAAACGTTTGTAATAATAAAAACCCTCCATCGAGTTTACTTGATGGAGGGTTTTTTATTGAAATTGTTTAAAAATGTTCTTCAGCAATTTCCCATTGTTTGATATTTTTTTTACTATACGCTTCTTGATTTTTATAGTAATTTTTGAAAATAATAGCGTAATTTTTGATTGTCCAGAAGCAATTATCTCTGCTATTTTTTTAATAACTTTAACCATTCATATTGTTTCTTATCAAAATATTAATCGTCTAATAAGATAAGAAACTAATAATCTACTACGTTTTTAGAGAGCTATCGCATACTAATCTACACAAATACTATCATATTAAACCTTTCTAGATCGTCAATTGAAAAGCCATAATTGGACGCTTTTTAAGCTGCCGATCTATCATAAAACTCAAGTCATGAAATTCAGTCAATTAGCAATAAGAAGTTTATATGTACTACTCTTCGCTACATTGGGCTATTCTTGTGCAGTAAATCCAGTGACTGGAAAGAAAGAAATTTCTTTCATGTCGGAAGAAAAAGAATTAGCAATGGGGAAGCAATATGACCCCAGCATTGTAGCAAGTTTTGGACTTTACGAAAATGAGGAATTACAAGCGTTCATTAATGAAAAAGGAATGGAAATGGCGAAAATTTCGCACCGTCCTCACTTGCCATACGAATTTAAAATATTAGATTCTCCAGTTATTAATGCATTTGCAGTGCCTGGTGGGTATGTTTATTTTACAAGAGGTATTCTAGCGCACTTTAACAATGAGGCAGAATTTGCAGGTGTATTGGGTCATGAAATCGGACACGTTACCGCAAAACATGCTGCTAGATCTCAAACTAAACAAATATTAGGGCAGGTAGGATTTATGGCAGGTATGATTCTTTCTCCAGCAGTTAGAGAAATGGCGGAGCCCTTATCTCAAGGGATGCAGTTCTTAATGTTGAAGAATAGTAGAGATCATGAAAGCGAATCAGATAAGTTGGGCGTAGAGTATTCTACTGCTGTAGGATATGATGCACATCACATGGCTAATTTTTTCAATACCTTGAAAAGAAAACAAGAAGACGCAGGTGTAAGCATTCCAGAGTTTCAATCTACGCACCCTGATCCAGGAAATAGATTTAATAATGTCCATGCAATGGCAGAGGCAACACAAGCAGAGAAAGGAGGCACCTATGCTGTCAATAGAGATAAATATCTTAGAATGATAGACGGGTTGGTTTATGGAGAAGATCCACAACAGGGATATGTAGAAGATGATTATTTCTACCACCCTGGGCTTACTTTCAAATTTCCTGTACCACGTGGCTGGAAAACAGCTAATTCTCCACAGCAATTTCAAATGGCGGATCAAGCAGGTAAAGCAATGATGGTGCTATTAGCTGGACAGGCAGAAACTGCCCAAGCCGCTGCTCAAGCTTTTAATGAAAAACAGCAGTTAAAAGTCATCAATGCACAACCTACAACCGTTAATGGTCTGAAAGCCTATGCTCAAGTTGCAGTGCCAGGAACAACACAGCAACAAGCTCAGCAACAGCAGCAGCAACAAGATATTAGAATCCTTTCTTACTTTATCGAATATAACGGATTGATGTATCAACTACACGGAGTAACAGAGACCGCTAATTATGCGAATCTAGAGCGTACTTTCTTATATACGATGCAAGGATTTAATGTGTTAAGAGATCCTTCTAAAATCAATAGAAAACCAGATAGAATAAAGGTGGTGAGTGTTCAAAGAGCGGGTACACTTTCAAGTGTATTACAATCTTATGGTATGCCAAATGATAAGATGGATGAATTATCCCTAATTAATGGTATGCAATTGAATGACCAAGTAAAAGCAGGCTCCCTAATTAAAGTAGTAGAGTATGACTTTATGAATAGAGGCAGTGCCATAAATACTCCTGCTAACAACAGAAGTAATCAGCAACAACCAGCGCCTACATTTCCGTCGAATACAAATACGAATCAAAACACGAACACGAACACAAATACACAACCAGCACCATCTAGTAATCAAGGGGGACATTTACCTCCACCACCTAGAACAAATACTCCAAGTAGCACGACGACGACTCCACAAGCTCCTGTTAATCCTACGCCAACAGGTACAAAAAAATTACCTGGTACGGTTAAAAAGAAGAATTAGGCTTGATTTTTGTTATATATAAACTGTAGATAATCTAGGCAGTAATCTGTATTTACTGCCTAGATTTCACACCTTTCTAACAATTCCATCCATTTTACAAGTTCTAAACCAGAACGCTTTCTCTTAAATCACATACTGTATTAATAAAAAGAAGTTGTTTAAAATGAATTGATGCATCATTTGCAAGTGCTTGCAGAATACCTGCTTAATCAACTTCAAAGTCTCCATTGTATATTAGACATTAATAGTCATTCCTAACACAAATAAAGGCTTTATGAACTATGTACAGACGGAACCATCCGCGCCCTCTTCTAATTGGCAAACATCTTTATTTTTTGCCTTACTATTGCACACGCTCTTACTAGGGGGCTTGTTTTATTTAAATTCAGAGAACCCAAGTGCTATTATCCCTAACGCTTTAATAGATTGGCTAGGAGATGATGCCGAAACTACTGTAGTAGATCCATGAAATTAAAATACATATCCATTTCATGTCATCTCACCCCTTAGGCAAATGACGCTAATATTTGCTCTGCATGTGTTTTGGTTTTCACCTTAGTAAACACTTTAGCGATCTTTCCAGCTTCATCGATAATAAATGTTGTACGGTGTACTCCTTCGTATTCTTTACCCATAAACTTCTTGAGTCCCCATATGCCGTATGCCTTAATCGTGTTTAGCTCGGTATCCGCTAATAAAGGGAAAGGAAATTCGAATTTATCAACAAATTTCTGATGTTTTTTAGCACTATCAGGGCTTACACCTAATAGCTCATATCCTTGCTCTTGTAGGACAGAGAAATGATCCCTCAAATTACATGCCGCTGCCGTACATCCTGGCGTGTTGTCTTTCGGATAAAAGAATAAAATCAACTTCTTTCCTTTATAATCTGCTAAGCTAACTGTCGCTTCTGTTTCTGTAATACCGGTGAAATCAGGTGCTACATCTCCTTCTTTTAAATGTGTCATTACGCTTAATTTGGTTCTTTGAATACTGGCTTGATCAAAGAACGGTTATTTTTTAGAGTATGTTTAAATCTGAGATTGTAACAGTAATCAATAGGCTTTGTTCATCGTAAGTTTTCGTGTTTCAGGAAACAGCTTTTTATACGCAATCAATCTATCTTCAATCGCTTCTATTGAAGGGAATTGTGCTCCTTCTTCCTCTACTATAAATGAGGCTACTGTATGCGCATAAGCGGCGGCTTCTGCAATATTCTGTCGCTTACCATATGCAACTACAAATGCTGCTGCAAAAACATCTCCTGCGCCTGTAGGATCTACTTCTTGCACAGGATAGGCAGGAAAGTCGTATTGTTTCTTTTTGTAAAAGACGGAAGCTCCATTTGCTCCTCTTGTCATTACCACTACCGCTACTTTGCTTGTAATAATTGGGAGTACGTTTTCAATATCAGGAATATCGGCATCACTAAACAAAACAATATCGATAGTATTTAACAAATCCCAATCCATTGTTTTAGGACTGATTTTACCTTTATGATCCCATTGCCGCAACCAACCTTGTATCGTTGCCGCTTTTAATGCATTTGGAAATGCCGTCAATAAAGATGGTGCTACTTCATTTGCTATTAAGCAAAATTTCACAATCGGTGTTTTTTTCCATGCTTCAGGAATATCTTTCGCTTCAATTGTATTGGCTCTATCATACAAGTATTGGGTTCGAATACCTTCTTTGTAAATATTATGGAATACGGTTGTTTTAAGTGCTGATTTATTGTGAACTATTATTCTTTCTTGTTGAAAAGTATCAAAAAACAAAAAGTCCTTTCCTACACTTGTCAATACAGCAGTCTGTTGCCCTAACCTGCTCGCTGCTAAACTGCAATAAGAGGCTGTACCTCCAAGTAAATAACCGTCTTCTTTAACATCATGACAGAAAAAGCCGATGCAAAGAAAATCTGGAGTGTCGTTCATTATTAAGTCTATTGAATTGGTATAATTATTTGTCCTTGCCTTTCTTTATATTCTATCGTCCAGCCTGCATTTTGGACCATAAACTGAATCATTTCTAAAGCTTGATTGCCTTGTTGTTCAGCAGACTTCAACAGATCACTTTCTGCCGCTTTTTCAACAATATATTGTTTAGCCTTAGCATTAATTTTATTATAATCATCTTTCGTAAACGCATTAAACGTGCCTGCTGTTAGATCGTAGTAATCGAGATCATGCTCTATAGAAAGTATTGCAGGTTTAGATAATTCACTAATGATTATTTTCTTTTCCTCTGGAAATGCCTCTATACTAAGTTGATCCAAGTCATATCCTGCTAATACTTTTGCTTTTACCCTGACCAAAGCTTTTTTTCTGAAAGGACTAAAGTCGTACCCCCAGTAATCTTCATAATCATATACTTCTGAAAAATGCCCTTCCACCGTCACGACTTTATAAACTTTCTTAATTTTTTCTAGGAGCACTTGCGACTG
>CALJIY010000592.1 GCA_937973945.1 uncultured Saprospiraceae bacterium
TTAAACATTATAAAAGCGAATTCAAAAGTAAAATGGTCTTCGGCTATTAATCAAGACTTTTTAACGGCTTGGAAGACGGCAATAGCGAAAGTAGATGCCCTTAAAGGCTAAATTCTAGTTTGATTAAATTCTACAAAAATATCAACTACTAATTCGGCAGAAACTTAAATTATATCGTATTTTTGCAGATATGAATACGAACAATCACATCCTATATGTCGATGATGAAGTAGACAATCTAACTGCTTTCACTGCTGTAATGCGTCGGCATTACAGCATCACGACCGTGTCGAGTGGGGAGGAAGCATTAGAATTGCTAAAGCAGCAAGAATTTAGTCTAGTGATCAGTGATCAACGTATGCCCAAAATGACGGGCGTTGAGTTATTCGAACAAGTCAAAAAACTATACCCAGATATCATTCGAATTATATTGACAGGTTATAGTGAAGTCAAGGCGATTATAGACTCCATTAACATGGGGCAGGTGTATTATTATATTACCAAGCCTTGGAATGTCGATGAGTTAAAAGTGATTATTGATAATGCATTAGAGACGCACAGACTAAAAAAAGATAATAAGGAGTTAAAAGATGAAAAGACAGAACTATTAGTGAAGACCGCCAAGATGGAAAAGGAGCAAGTGATGGCACATTTTGAAATATTAAAGAGCCAGATCAATCCGCACTTCCTGTTTAATAGTATGAATATCTTGTCCTCTTTAATTACTAAGAGCCCTAAACTGGCAGTAAAATTCACCAGCCAATTTTCAAAAGTTTTTCGAAAATTATTAGAAAATAATGAAGAGATTACCATTCCGCTTCAACAGGAACTAGACTTCATTAAGTCTTATTTATTTTTACAAAAGATGCGTTTTGATAAGAGTTTAGACATTGAAGTGAAAATAGAAAAGACCAAACTCGACAAAGCATTGCCCCCCTTTGGCTTACAATTGCTGATCGAAAATGCGATCAAGCATAATATCATTTCTGAAGAACAGCCTTTAAAAATTGTAATAAGTAATGATGGGGATTATTTGCAAGTTCAGAACAATTTGCAAGTTCGTGGAGAACAAGAAGAATCTACAGGTATTGGCTTGAAGAATTTAAAGGCTAGATATAATTTGCTGACAGAGATGCCTGTGGTCATTGAAGAGTCAACGGAATTTTTTACGGCTAAGATTCCTTTGATCGAAGAGGTTTAATAAAATATGGTGACATTTGTAATATTCGTCCCTTAATCAATTCTACACGTTCCTTGAATTTCCAAGTAATATAATCAGCGTAGGTATATTTTTTTGAAAGATCTAATTGATTAATATCAGTTATCATTGTCTTTATTAAATGGCATTTTTGCTACGAAGGCTAGACAATTATAACGATTATGTTAGAGAAGTTCTAAGTAATAAAGCAGGAATTTAAGACAATGATCTACACAAATTAGAGAATTAGTGGTTAAAGAAAACCCTAATGGCGCCTATTACTTTATCGATCACGAATGCACTAATTTAAAATAGAGTTCTGCTCAAATTAGTAAATTAGTGGTAAAGAACACAGTGAATTTTCTAATTAAAACTTAGGACAACTCACCCGACTTCTTCGACCTTTCTCCGGAATAATATAAGTGAAAGAAGCTTCAAAGGCCCCTCTAGAATTAGAAGCTGCGACTAGTTGAGATACATTTACATCATAACTCAATCCAAGCATCCAAGTTTCCATTTCTAATAGTGTAGTAACCGTTACCGCTTCCATACTCATATTGCTATCCAATTTATTAGATAAATGAGCCCAAGCGCCAATTCTCATGGCTAAGTCATTAACGCCAGCAGAATACCGTACATTCGCACCAATATTAATATCTGTAGAGGGACCTTGTAAATAAACGGCTGCGGCAGGTAGTAAACTTAAGTTATTGTTTAACTGTAATTCTCCACCTAAATGTCCAACATATCTTTCCAATAAAGGATCAACTTGATTTTCATATAAAGACACATTAGGGGCATTGATATGATACATGGCACCGCCGATGTAAAAGGAATTATCTCTAATAATGGTATACCACATTAAACCAGCACTAAAGTCTGGATAAAGATCACTTTGTGTATTGACGGCCTCTCCAGTAGGTAGAGTATAATCTATGGAAGCAGTTGCATCATCGAATTGCTCTGAAAACCACAAACCTCTTAAGTCTATTTTTCGCTGACCAAAACCACCTTGTGCGCCGGCGACAATATAATAACTTTTATTTCTACTTCCACCTAGGTACTTCATATAAGAAATATTCAGATTACCATTGGTTTGGTTGAAATTTGAACTCCCTGCCTCGTCTCGTAGCCCATTGATGCCGACAGCGAAATAATCATTTTGTGCGACATTAAAACGATAGTCTAAATGGGCTGCCATCGTACGGAAAGGTACATCATTGAGTACACTAGACCATTGGTCTCTGTAATTCATAATAAATCTAGCCTGTCCTTCATAAACTACATTAAGGGCTGGATTTAATTGATCGGGGGAGGCATAAAATTGGGCGAACCTTGGGTCTTGCGCTTTTAGATTAAAGCAAAAAGAGAAAAGTAAGATTGCTGCAATTGTATATCTCATACTGTATGTTTTTCTATTTAGAAACTTGCCTACTTTATTAAAGTAGTATTTCCTTTGAATATTTCTTTCTGTCCGTCCAAGTACGCCACTTCCATTACCCAGGTATATACACCGCCGTTTAGAACTTGACCTCGAAAGGTGCCATCCCAACCAATATTGGAATCATTTACATTGAAATTCCTAGCAGTATAAATCTCTTCTCCCCATCTATCATAGATATGGAAGTATAATACGGTTATATTGGATTGACCATGAATTAATAAAATATCATTAAAACCATCATTGTTTGGGGAGAAACCAGAGGGGACAAGTACCTTCTTGGGGTTAGTGGTACGGAGGAAAAAATCAGCTTCAGCTTCGCAGCCTGCTTCATCAACAGCATATACTTCAAATTTGGTGCTAGATTGTGGTTTGACCACAATTCTTTCGCAATTTTCTTGCAAACAGTCAATATTTGGCCCCCAATCCAACTGTACCGTACCTTTATTATTGGTATAATGAGCAGCTATTATTGTGGAATCTCCTAATATAATAGAAGAAACATCACTTGCAATCTCAACACTAAATTCGGAAGCTTGATCGATTTTCACATTGGATGTTTCCCAAATACAACCATTAATATCTTTTACATAAGTGGTGTAATTACCAGCGGTTAAACCAATGAAAGTATTACTTGATTTATAACTGCTTCCATCCAAACTGTATTTATAGGGCGGTAATCCGCCAGAAGGATTAATATCTATTCGACCATTCCGATCGCCGAAGCAAATAATAGAATCTGTCTCAATGCTCCCAGTAACAGCGGAAGGACTGCTTAATGTCAGATTTTCTGTGATCGAACAATTGTTGGCATCACTGATTGTAACTTGATAATCTCCACCATTTGTATTCAGTAGATCTTTGGATTGATCTCCTGTGGACCAATTATAACGATAAGGGAGAGTCCCACCAGATATACTTAATTCAATACTCCCACTTTGATCATTACTGCAAATAGGGTTTGTTAGTTGCCTGTTTTCAAGCGCTAATGGATTGGGTTCAAATATCTCATAGCTAGCGTTTATTGCACAATTATCACTGTTGGTAAGGGTAACATTGTAAGTACCTATCGGTAAATTAGTTAGACTATTATTCGTCGGATCTCCGTTCGGATAATCCCAATTATAATTCGTAATAGTGGACCCATCACTTAGGCTATTTATCTGGATACGCCCAGAGTTATCTCTATGACAATCTAAACTATCGACTGTAGCGTCGATAAGAATTTCCTCTGGTTCTCTTAAAAATGTTTCTACAACAGCACTGCAATTTTGTTGATCCGTTACAGTTAAAATATAAGTAATATTCCCAGTTAAGTTTTCGATTAATTGTGTTCTTTCATTATTGCTCCATCTATAATTATAGGGTGCTCCTGCGCCGCCGAGCGGATCACTTGCTGCTAATTTTCCATCATTCAAACCAAAACATTTGGGGCTGACTCCTATTGCCTGTACCTCAATCGCATCTAATTCTTCAATGTCTATAGAGTTCATTGCTGTACAGCCGTTTTCATCTGTTACGGTAACAAAGTAAGTGGTCGCTAGTAACTCTTTTGCTATGGCATTATTCTGGTTTTGAGCACTCCAATTATATTGATAATCCGTTCCACTACCACCAGAAGCATGCACCATTGCTTCTCCTTGATTAGACTCGAAACAAGCTACTTTTAGCTGAGTAATACTATCAATTTTTAGAGATTCCTCTGGTTCAAGGATCGTTATTAAATCACTCGTTTGACAACCATTGGCATCGGTAACAGTGACTCTGTACGCTCCAGCTAATAAATTAGAAATAATGGAATCCCTAGTAGTGGCAGCATCGCTCCATTGATAGGAATAGGGCGGCACTCCACCTTCAGGAGAAATCACAGCTTGCCCCGTAGCAGCACCCGTACACACCACATGGTCCACTTTTGGAAAATAGGCTAAATCTGGTGGCGGGACTAAAATGAACTCCTTAAATGCCATACAACCATTTCTATCAACTACTTCTAAATTAAAAGTGCCTTGTCTTGCATCCGTAATAGGATTTTGAACGTCAATGTTATTGAGTCTAAAGGAATAGGGGGCTGTCCCTCCGATAGGGAATGCTTCAATTA
>CALJIY010000593.1 GCA_937973945.1 uncultured Saprospiraceae bacterium
GTCGAAATTATCGGAGAAAAATGTACTGCAAAAAACTATCCGCTAACTTCTCAACTTTTGCAAAAGGTAATGATGGACATGAGAATCATGGAGTTCGCTGTGAAGTTTCATTTATTGCGAGCAAGACCCTATCAATTGGAACCCAAATTAGAGCCTTTGAAAAAAATTGAATCCCCTTCGTTCGCAAGTGGGCATACACTTTGGGCCTATATTCAAGCTTATACTTTTGGTGAACTTATTCCTCAAAAAAGAAAAGCATTTCTTGATTTGGCCTACGAAATAGGCTTTACGAGAGAAATTATGGGGGTTCACTACCCTAGCGATGAAGAGGTGGCACGTCAGATAGCACATAGAATGTTCTTTTTGATGTTACATACAGACAAATTTCAACAAGACTTACAAGCTGCAAAATCTGAATGGTAATAAGGAGCATATAGCTTGCATACCTACTTACATTCGTCTGATAGATTTTGTACGAAATGCCAAATCAAAACTTAATTTATAAATAAGGTTTCAGCTAAATATGTTTTAGCGCACAACCATATTTTTATCTTAACATAAATAATATACAAATGAAATTATCACAAATAAAACAAGCATTAAAAAGATTGGATACCATTGGTTTTCAATTACCAAATGGAGAATTGGTGCCTGGTCACTTTCACGTAACAGAAGTTGGAAAAATCAACAAGCATTTTATTGATTGTGGGGGAACCCTAAGAAACGAAGAGGTCGTAAATTTCCAACTCTGGGATGCAGATGATTATGACCACAGATTACATCCAGAGAAATTGATCCATATTATTGAACTCTCTGAAAAAGTATTGGAATTAGGAGATTTAGAAATCGAAGTAGAATATCAAGGAGAAACAATAGGAAAATTCGGAATCGACTTTGATGGAAAATATTTCTTATTGACTACCAAACAAACTGATTGCTTAGCAAGAGAAAAATGTGAAATTCCAGCGAAAAAGCAAAGGGAGCAATCGACAAATTCAAGTATTGGAAACTGTAGGTCACAAGCTGACAGTTGTTGCTAAACATAGGCGTCGAGATTCGAATAGTTTCATTTTTGGTATTAATGGAAAGGAATTATATTTTAAGCAAGGAGTGACTGAATCTTAACTTCAGAAAACGGAATAAAGTTGAGTAGGTAAAGGGAAGTCCCATCCCTAAACCTCTCACAGAACTGTACGTGAACCTTTCGATTCATACGGCTGTACTGGTCACCTCCCTATCGAAAGCCCATCTCTATTTCTAAAAAGAAAGTTGAGATTCTTTCATCTCGTTTACAGTTTTGTCTATCTTTATGTTTATTGTATCTTGGACAGAATTTCAGGGCACACAACTGCCACCAACAATCGATAGGTCGGCGATAGATCCCAAGAGGTTGAAACCGCACATATGGGGGACGTAGCCAATTAGAAAAATAAAAAGATATTCAACTTACAAGCAGAAATGAAAAATCCAAGAATCAGATGTTACAAATGCAAGAGGCCTTCAAGCACCTGTATTTGTAAATATATTAGTCCTCTCCAGACGAACACTCGTTTTATTATTTTGATGCACCCGATGGAGTACAAAAGAGAAAAAATCGGAACGGGACAGATGACTAAGCTTCAACTTGAAAATTCAGAAATTATAGTTGGTGTCGATTTCACTAATAATAATCGTGTAAATGAGATATTGGCTAAAGAAAATAGTTGTTCTATTTTACTTTATCCAGGAAAAGATAATTTCAACTTATCGATAAGAAAAAGTTCGGAATTAAATACATTTATGGGTAATAATCCACACATCTTCTTGCTCGATGGAACATGGTCCTGCGCCCGTAAAATGCTTAGACTAAGTAAGAATTTGCAACAACTAAAAAGAATGAGTTTTGATAATAAAATAGTATCAAAATTTAGTATCAAACAGCAGCCAAAATCTCATTGTCTTAGTACGATTGAGTCCGTCTATACGGTCTTAAATCTACTGAAGGAGAGTGACTTAGAACAATGCGACACAAAGGATTTCCTTATTCCTTTTGAAAAAATGATTGAGTATCAAATCGAATATTTTCTAAACTCAAATCCTAAAAACTATCGTTTAACTACAAACAAAGAGTTTGTTCCTAAGTAACGATAAATAACTATACATCTATCTTCATCTACCTTATGCGGGCAGTCGAAAACAGATGCAAGGCGAAATACAGCATACTCTAAGAATTGAAATGAAAACAAATGATAAAACTAAATACTTCAACCTTTCCTAAAGAACTAAATCAAATAGACAACCAAACCCTTACGCCAATTCTAAAAAAAATTAAAGCCGATATTGAAAAACATCTTAAAAACCTACCCACTAAAGGCAACCAAAACCACCAAAATGCGCTAAAACGCTGCTTCTTACTAAGCTACTTCTTACTAAAAGACAAAGTAAACTTTGAACAAGCACTAAAAGATATAAAATCCAAAGAGCATAAAACAGGAGAAAAAGCACTACTATATTTTGATCTACTATTACTACAGTCTAAGCAAAGCATAACATTTAGCAAAGGCTTTCCAGATAACATAGCCTATGACAAATTAGTAGGCACCTATGCAAAATGGCATTTACTATTTCCAAATCTTTTAAAGAATAAATATGAGCAGCAAATAAAACAGTTCGCTAAGTCGGAGTTTAAAGTCTCCCCTACAAAATACCTCACTTTCTTAGAGTTATTGATTGATTGGTTGCATCGCTTGCCTGCAAAGGCTGATTTTCTAAAAGCTGTTGAAAATAAGCTTAGCCAACATAATAAAAGCCTAACTCATTTCTGGGATTCAAGAACTTTCGATTTGGCTAGTCTCCACCAAGACCTATCTCCAGTAAAAGTAGCTGTATGGGATACTGGTGTTGATCCGAACTGTATAACAAATATCTCCTCCGATTTATTTTTAAGTTATGATGAAAATTGCCAACTCACCCAAGAACCATTGATGACCTTAAATAATATTGGAGAACAAGAATGGCAATTATATAAAGGATTTGCAGACCTAAAAGCTGCAAGAAAAAGTGCTGTTGCCAATTATTTTTTGAAAGAAATAGCCAACTATGAAGCGGCGGACATGATTCGCTTACGATCTATTATCAATCAGGTCAATATTTACAGTCATGGTACTACTGTCGCTAGTGTGGCAGGACAAAGAATCTCCTCTATTGAAATCGTCCCTATTAGAGTCACCTTTGATACCAATCAGATTTTTCCAACTTTGTATACCGTTGAATGGATCGAAAAGGCCATCAAGATGCATCAAGAAGTTTTTAGTTGGCTTCAACAGCATCAAATACCGATTGTGAATATAAGTTGGAATCATAGAGCACAAGATATTGAGACCTCACTAATGAACACAGGTGTTACCCATCCCCAAGAAAGAAAGACTCTGGCTAAAAAGCTATTCGCTGATCTCAAGGAAAGTCTATACGAAGGAATCACCAATTGTCCAGTTACTTTATTTGTAGTTGGCGCAGGTAATAGTAATAGTATTGTAGAAGAAGAAGATTTCGTTCCTAGTAGTTTCCAGCTACCAAATGTATTGAGTATAGGTGCTGTAAATCATCAAGGGAAAAGAACAGGCTTTACTAGTATTGGAAAGAATGTCCAACTCTATGCAAATGGCTCTTATGTAGATACGGTGATTCCAAATGGATCTACCATTCAAACTTCTGGTACTTCTATTGCTGCGCCTCAGGTCTGTAATTTGGCAGCAATGATGTTGTCCATTCGCCCTACTCTATCTGTATTGAAGCTAAAACAATATATGTTGCAATATGCTGATCGTATGCTGGAGGAAAATATTTTGGTATTGCATCCTAAACGGACAATTGAGCAACTTTTACTATTAAAAGATGTAGTTTGATCCGACCACTTAAATAGGCTGATTGGTAATACCAAAGCCTTGCATTTTTCTTAATTTTGAGCAATCTCATTGTTTAAATGAGACTTGGTAAGTTTTGAAAACTTCCCAAGTGTATCAATTCAAAAACTTACATCTCCCTAAATTTTTGAGTTTGTTTGCTCAAAATATTCCCCTTACTTTCGTAAAATTGTATGGTTTTATTCGAGGCATGCAGAATACATCTTTAGGTCTCCATTCGGTCACAAACGCAAAGGCAGGACGTTCGACAGCATAAAAAACTCAAATCTATGAGGAAAATAATTCTTCTATTTATAATCATTATCGGACTGATTAGTTGCAAAAAAAATACCGTCATTGTTGACTATTTTGCACAAACTGAACCCGAAAATACTCCTATAGTATTTGCAGAAGATATTATTTCAGTTAAAGGTAGATTTGAACATGGAATTTCATTTACACCAGATTCACGAGAATTAGCCTTTGGAATTTTTAACAAAGAAGACTTTAGTGGTAATATCTACTACTCTAAAAAAAGTGATAATAAATGGACTACACTAAAAAAATTTGAACCATTGCAAAATGAAAGTGTATATCTTCCATATTTTGCACCGAATGGAAACTCACTTCTATATGCACAAAGTAAACCAGATACAAATAGCTACTTTACGGATATTTGGATGTTAAAAAGGATTAATGACTTGTGGGCCCAACCAGTGAAAATAGGTAGTCCTATAAGTTCGTTATCGAGAGAGTCAACAGCTTGTATGACTTTAAATAATACGATTTATTTTTCATCAAACAGAGACGGGAATGGATTAGCTGATTTGTATTGCTCATCCCTTGAAAATGGAGCATACAAAAATGTTGAACGAATAGATTCGATTTGTTCTGTTCGTGATGAAGAAAGTATTTTCATCGCCCCTGATGAGCGTTATATTATTTTTAGTAGGTACGCAACAAATGATAATGGTCCAGATCTATTTATTAGTTATCGCGATTTTAATGGAAATTGGAATCCGCCAACATTATTGGATTCTACAATAAATACAGCTGATTGGGAAAGACGACCATTTGTATCTATAGATAATAAGTTTCTATTTTTCACTAGACAATTTTTTGATAACAAAGGGCTAACTGAGTCTGATATTTATTGGGTAAATACACAAAAAGTATTCAAACCATTTCTCTTTAATCCAATAACAGTAAAACCTATAAAGCTTGAAAAGGAAACAGAACTATCAATTCCAATAGAATATTTTAGCGACATCGATAGTAAGGATTTAAAGATTAATCTTAAACAGGGGAAGTTTGATTGGATTAAATTTGATAATGAAAAAATGACTTTAACTATGCAGCCAAATAAAGTCGGTGAGTTTGATTTGATATTTACAGCCATTGATGAATTTTCAAATGAAACGGAAAATAAAATAAAAATTATAGTAGAGAAATAATTAAAATCCTTTCTATAATTGAACTAAAGAAATATCTATTGAAATATGCGGATAGTATGCCAGAAGAAGATATATTAGTGCTTCATCCAAAGCGGACTATTAAACAACTACGGAGTACATGAAGAACAAGCCTGTCTTATTACATACACATTGCCTCAACTGTGGTACTTCCTTAAAGGGAAACTTTTGCAACCACTGCGGTCAGCAGGTCCGTAATAACTCAGACCGCTCAACAGGTCGGCTGTTAGGCGAGTTTTTGGGCAATGTCTTCTTTTTAGACAACCGATTTTTTATCAGTGTATGGTACCTCCTCCGATATCCTAGTCGAATGACTATAGAATTTTTGGAGGGTAAGCGTAAAAAATTCATCTCGCCTATCACTTTGTTCTTGTTCCTCAACCTAATTTATTTCTTTGTCAATCCGCTAACAGATTACTCCCTTTCCCTATACGACCAGATCTATTCACAGCCCTACAGCAGGTGGGCCAAAGGGTGGGTAGATCTCAAGCTACAAAAGGAAGGCTTGGATGAACTGGGCTATGGCATCATCTATCAAAACGCAAGTGACAATATTTCCAAGTCTATCATGATTATCAATATCCCTATGATTGCATTTTTTGTATACTTGATGGCCTTTAAAAAAAGACGGTTTTATTTTGATAGCCTCATTTTTGCTTTCCATTTTTTCTCCTTGTTTATGGCTAGTTGGATTATGCTCGATTGGTTAGATACGCTGTTTCATTTTTTATATGGTCATAATAATTCGACAGCTTCCGAAATCTCCTTTTACCTATTTATCTCTATCATTCCTCTGCTTTATGCTATTCTTAGTATCAAAAAATTTATGGATATTCGTTGGTATTGGTCCATTCTCGCTGGCATGGGGGTGATACTTGCTGTAGGCTTGGCGAACTTGTTCTACCGATTCATCATCTTTATTGTGACTTTTTGGGCAACCTAGGCGCTCGCACCCGCTCTCTACTGCGTTTATACAAGACTTGGTAAGTTTTGAAAACTTCCCAAGTCTATCAATTCAAAAACTTTCCTCCTAGCTAGATATTTGAGTTTGTTTGCTCAAAATATTTCCCTTACTTTCGCAAAATTTTAGTTGTATATTCTAGGCATATGGGAGCTACAGCGGCAATAGCACGCACCCGCTTACTACTGTGTATAGCCGTGGGGCCTTCTCTTCAATTAAAAAGAAAAAGTAAACGAGCAAAAACAATGCGAATAGCGATCATAGGCGGAGGGGCAGCAGGTTTTTTTGCAGCTATTTCCGCAAAGGAAAACCACCCTAATGCTGAAGTAAGAATTTTTGAGAAATCAAAAAAAATATTATCAAAAGTAAAAATATCTGGTGGCGGAAGATGTAATGTCACCAATGGCTGTACCAATATAAAAGAGCTTTCCAAGGCATATCCAAGAGGCGAGAAGAAACTGAAAAGAGCCTTCCGAACTTTCTATACCAAAGACACAATGGAATGGTTTGAATCACGAGGCGTGCCTTTAGTGATTCAAGAGGATAATTGTGTTTTTCCAGTGTCCCAAGATTCTCAATCCATTATCGATTGTTTTCTACAGGAAACTAAACAACTGCAAATAAAAATAGACATCGGACAAGGGATTAAAGCGATTGAACCAATTGGAGTCCGCTTAAAATTACATTTCCTTAAAGATCAATTCCCATCAGAAGTATTCGATAAAGTCATTGTGGCGACAGGCGGTTCTCCAAAACGCTCGGGTTTAGCATGGCTCGAAGAATTGGGACATCAAATAGCCGATCCAGTTCCCTCGCTGTTCACCTTCAATATGCCTACGGAACCCGTCAGAGATTTGATGGGCATTGTCGTAGAAAACACCATCGTCATGATCCAAGGCACCAAACTAAAATCCGATGGCCCTTTATTGGTTACCCATTGGGGAATGAGCGGCCCCGCTATTTTAAAATTGTCGGCCTTTGGTGCACGGATTTTGAGTGAAAGGAATTATGAATGTACGACTCAAGTGAATTGGACCAATATCCAAAACGACCAAATAGTTCGAGAAGATCTAAATAGCATTGTACAATCTCATCCGAATAAAATCCTAGCCAACTATCGGCCATATGCCTTGCCAGAGAGGTTATGGTTGTTTTTATTAGAAAAAGTAAATCTACCCAAGACTAAGCGATGGAACGAACTCGGCAAAAAAGGCTTGAATAAATTAACCCGTATTCTGACCAATGATGAATATGCTGTTAAAGGAAAAACCACTTTTAAAGAAGAATTTGTTACTTGTGGCGGCGTGAGTTTGGCGTCTATCGATTTCAATACGATGCAAAGTACCGTTTGTCCAAATCTCTATTTTGCAGGAGAGGTGATGGATATTGATGGCATTACGGGCGGCTATAATTTTCAATCTGCTTGGACTACGGCTTTTATTGCTGGGAAGTTACAGTGAATATATTGACTTAAGTAACGACAAAATTGTCAATTCAAATAGGTCTTTACTTTTTTTCATTGAAAAAAATAGGCAAACAATATCCGAGGGATATTGTGGCATAAAAATTCTAGTCCCAGTAAAGGCGCTGCTCATAGCTGGCACCCGCACCCACTACTGGGACGGGCAGCCGCACCTATACGTTGACACCCAAGAGCAACCGTGTCAACATCTAGGCGGGTGGATCGGCTGAAAAGTGGGTGCGGGAGTCTGCTTTGTGTTAAGCCGTTTTTTCAGCCTAGGGTTTTTTGTTTCTATCAGCGCTCTTTGTGCCTCTTGGCACAAGCTATGCGAATGCAAAAAAGAAAATATTCTTGTTAGACGAACTTCTTATTTTTAGTAAAATCTACATTATTCTTATTTCTAAAAAAACTGAGGAATCAATCCCTTCAATTTCTCCAAAGTTTCCTCAAAAGTCAAATCACTCATTCCCCCAGCAGCATTGGCATGTCCACCGCCGTTAAAATGTTCTTTGGCTAAGACATTCACCGGATTGTCCTCGCCTTTGGAGCGGAAGGATATTTTCATAATGCCATCTTTCTCTTTAAATACAATAGCGGCCCTCATGCCTTTAATAGACAAGAGCAAATTCGCCAAACTATCGGTATCTCCTTTTTGGTAATTGTATTGGGCCAGTTCTTCTTTGGATAAAGCGATAATCGCCACATTTTGATCGTATAGAATCTCTAATTTTTCACTCATAGCATAGCCTTGTAGACGCAACCGACCTTCTGTATTCGTATCATTTAGTTGTTCATGAATTAAATGATGGGCTACGCCTGCTGCTAATAATTTAGCTAATACCTCATGCGTATGGGGGGCGACGGAACTGAATTTAAAACTACCTGTATCCGTTAAAATACCTAAATATAAAGGCGTCCCAATTTTTTCATCTAATAGGTCTATATGTCCAGACTGCTCTATTAAATCTACGATTAATTGAGCAGTAGAGGAGGCCGTTGTTTCAGAAAGACTTAGCGTAGGAAAATCTTCCGGATGCAAATGATGATCGATCATAATTTTCTTACAAGTAGCTGCTTCTAACAAAGCTTGCATATCTGGTCCTACCCGACTGGTGGCATTGTAATCTAAACAGAAAATCAAATCTGCCTTTTTCATTTGCGCAGTTACTTCTTCTGGATTTTCTTCCATCAACATAATAGCGGTCGTATCTAACCAATATAAATAATCCGGCGCTTTGTCTGGGTGACAAACAACCGCCTTTTTGCCTAGCTTTTCAATAAAGTGTAATAAGCCTAAAGAAGCACCAACGGAGTCTCCATCTGCCGATTTGTGTGCGGTAATAACGATATGCTCAGCTGATTGAATGGCTGCTTCTATTTCTTTGTAGATATTCATTGATTGTATTTTGTGTCGTTGCGAATAATATCGCAGTTGAATTTTTTCATAAGTGTGCAAAGGTAGGTTATTATAGAGAGGCATAATGCAGGCAGATCAGATCTATGAATTAAATTATTATCGTTACTTTTGAAAAACAAAATACTTTTGATACTATTCAGCAACCATTAGGAAAAGGCAGAGCTGTTAAGTTATATTCTAACAAGCTACCAAGAGCGAGAGATTTCCCCCGCTGGCGGGGGTTAGGGGGTGGAATTTTGAAGATACTTCCATCTGTATCCGAGATTCCACCCCCCGACCCCCGCCAGCGGGGGAGACAGATCGTACGTAGCTAAAAAACTTGAAGGAATATTTAATATTTACCTCTTGATAATTAAAACTTAACAATTCTCCCTTAAAAAAGGAGGAGGCATCTCCGAAACGAAATCCATAATTTGGACACGAAATATTCTCCCGCAATGTCTCCCCTCTTTCTAAGACAAGAGAGGGCTTTTATCTAGAGGTAGAAAGGAAGAGCCTCAGGGAATTTTTGCAGAGTCTGCTGAATAATTACATATTTATCATTAATCCTAAATTCATGCCCTACAAAGACGTATTTGATCTTTTCTGGAAACAAGTATTAAAAAGTATAGAAGAAAACCGCTTTGCGAAGCTAACAATGGCAAAGACCATTGGGAAGCCTGACTTAAAAAACATATTTCTAAGACCCGTCTATTCCGAAGAGGACTTTAAGGTCCTACTTAAATTCCACTACCGATCTAAAGAGACCGAAGATCAAGAAGACGAGATGACAATAGAAGAAGCATTAGTGGTTTTGAAGGCACATTTAAAAAAGCCTTTTTCTTCTGTGCTCTTATTTACGACCACAAAAGATGTTACTTTCAAAATTAATAAAAAGGGGGCTGGTAGTATTACAGAGTCTTTGCCTACCTTTAGTTCTGTTTAATTTTAAAATAGGAAGCAAACAAAAATAGGAAGTTTCTGCAGTTAACAGTAAGATACTTTCTATTTATCCTACCCTTATCTTCACTTGAACAAAAGAAGTAACTATTGCAATATCCAAAACATAAAATGAACAGATGAAAAATCTTACACTCCTATTATGTATCTTCTTTTACAGCACACAGGCTCAGGCGCAGAGAAGTCAAGCTATTTATGTAGAACTAGGCGGAGCGGGATTAGTTTACACCCTAAATTATGATACCCGATTTTCGGATACAGAGGATAAGCTCGGCGCCCGTATTGGAATTAGTGTTTTACCCGACGCCATTATTGTTCCGCTACAAATGAATTACCTACATGGCACTGGAAAACATAAATTAGAAGTTGGAGCAGGCTTTACGACTATTTTTGGAGACATTCAAACAGAGACGGAAACGGACGTAGTAGCTAGTGCCGCATTAATGTATCGTTTTCAAAAGAAGGAGGGGCATTTCTTGTTTAGAGTTGGAATTTCGCCGACATTTTCTTTGCAGGATGAAACAGATAGCCTTAGTGGTTTAGAAGAGGTGTTTTGGTTTTGGCCGGGTATCTCTTTTGGCTATAAGTTTTAGCGTATTCCTAGATGTGCTTTCTTCTGACTTCTGACAGTTCCATTAGCGTAAGCTAATTAAGAATGATCTGACTTCTAAAAACCTCTCGTCATTTACTCCCCCAATAACATTTTATTACCTTTGCGTTTATGAAGGAATATTTTAAATCCGTCATTCTACAACAAACAGGCGCTACTTCTTTATTTGAAAAAGAGATGATACAGGAATTGTGGAGTGGCTATGGGAAAATCCTAAGAATTGGATTGAAGAATACTGCTGTCGAAAGTGTCATTGTAAAGCACGTTCAATTACCTACCTATAACAATCATCCCCGTGGATGGAATACCGATATTGGGCATCAACGAAAAGTAAAGTCTTACCAAGTAGAAGCTACTTGGTATAAAAGCTACAGTAAAAACAGCGCTGCCCGTCTGCCCCATTGTCTAGCCATTGAGACGCAGGAGGAAGAGGTGCTGATGGTCTTGGAAGATCTGAACGAAGCAGGCTATCCCCTGCGCAAGCGGATGCTTAGGTGGGAAGAAATAGCGGCCTGTTTGGGATGGTTGGCACAATTTCATGCAAGTTACTTAGGAGAAGTTCCAGCGGGTTTATGGGAAGTAGGAACCTATTGGCATTTGGAAACTAGACCTCAAGAATTAGCCGTCTTGTCCGATCAAAAGTTAAAGACAGCCGCTCCCTTCATTGATAAAAAATTAAATAGCTGTACTTACAAGACTTTTGTACATGGAGATGCTAAATTGGCCAACTTTTGTTTTGCTAATGATGGCTCCGTTGCTGGGGTAGATTTTCAGTATGTGGGAGGCGGTTGCGGCATGAAAGATGTCGCTTATTTTATAGGAAGTTGTCTAAACGAAAGCGAGTGTGAACGTTTAGAAGATCAAATCTTGGATACCTATTTTGAGTGTTTACAAAATGCGTTATCAGCAAGAAATGAAGCACTAGAAAAAGAATGGCGGGCTTTATACCGATTTGCTTGGGCAGACTTTCATCGCTTTCTAAAAGGATGGAGTCCTGGTCACTGGAAAATCAATAGTTATAGTGAACGGGTAACAACGGAGGTAATCAAAAGTCTATAAATGGATTTAATACAGCTTAGTAAAATAGCCATCAAGGCAGCCCTTTCTGCAGGAAAGATCATTCAACAATATAAGAATGAAAACATTTCGGTGGAGGTAAAGAAGGGAGGAGAAAGTTACGCCTCCCAAGTGGTAACCGTAGTAGACAAAGCATGTGAAACAGCCATTCTTTCTTATCTATTACCTACCTGCGAAGAATTTGATATAGCCCTTTTATCAGAAGAAACCGAAGATGATGCTAGTCGATTCGAAAAAGAATTTTTCTGGTGCATTGATCCGATGGACGGAACGCTTGCTTTTATCAATAAGCACCCAGGATTTTCTGTAGCTATTGCTTTAATTGCAAAAGACGGGACCCCCTATATTGGTGTAGTGTTTGATCCTAGCACAGATACCTTGTATCATGCAATTAAAGGCCATGGGGCTTTTAAGAATAATATCCCTTGGGAGATTAAGCATACCAATGACCATTTGACTTATGTTACAGATCAAAAGTTGAAAGATACCCCTCGTGTAACCGAAATAGAAAGCTTACTAAATACTAATGTAGCGGAACTGAATTTGAATGGGGTCAAGGAAATTGCTGGAGCAGGTTCTATTTTGAATGCCATCCTTGTATTAGAAAATGGTCCTGCCTGTATGCTAAAGTTCCCAAAAAAAGAAAGTGGTGGTGGGAGTATATGGGACTTTGCCGCAACGGCTTGTATTTATCAAGAATTGGGTTTACCTGCAACGAATTTTGAGGGGGGTAAATTGGACTTAAACAAAAAAGAGGGTACTTTTATGAATCATGCAGGGGTGTATTATGGTAATTTAATGTCCAATAGAATTCTCCCTGCTACTGGTTCTAACGATCAGAAAAGATTACGGGAACAGATTCAAACATGCCAAGAAGAACTAGAAAAAATCCAGCAAGAGACCCGCACTTTTGAAGCTTTACTATATGCCCAGCTTAGTGATTTGATTGTGGAGGAACAAGAGTTATTTATTTTATATAAGCAGATCAAAAAAGCAAAAAAGGCAAAGCGCTTAGCACAAAAGAAACGAGGTAAAAATTATAAAGAAAATACAGGGCTACAAATTACTGCGAAGCAGAAAAAAAAGGATATTCCATCCGACCAACAACAAGAGAAAAAAAGGTTATATAGAGAAGCGATACTACACATTCACCCCGATAAATTTTCCATGAATGAAAATGAAACGGATATCGCTACAGAAATGACCAGCCGACTCATCGAGATTTATAAGACTGGAAGTTTGGAAACGTTGCAAGCCTATCATGCGCATATTTTTAATGGAAATGCAGGAATCCAGCTAGAGGATGCAGCTGCCTCCATAAAGGTAATCCATAAAGACGATTACTTGCAGCAAGAAAAAGACAGCATAGAAAAAGCAATTCACGTAGCTAAAAATCATCAGCTATACAAAGTGATTACCGAGTATGAAGATCCATTGCTCTTTATAAAGGAGTTAAAAGCGTATTATGAAGATCGGATACTTAAATTAAAAAAAAGAACACGGAAAGGCCTTTGAGGTAGTCTAAAGGCAAGTGCTTCTTCCTATAAACAAAAAAACTATGGATATCATCGGTGCAGGTATAGGCGGATTAACTACAGCAATAGCCCTTCAACAAAAAGGAATTGCGACAAGAATATTTGAGCAAGCCCCTAAATTCAAACCCATTGGTGCAGGGATTGTTCTAGCAAGTAATGCGATGCAAGTCTATCAAAAGTTAGGCTTAGCAAAAGAAATAGCTGCTGCGGGTATTCCTATTTCCACGATGCATTTAACGACCCCACAATTAACCGCTTTTTCTAAAATAGATTTAAGCCACTTCGAAAACAAATACAACATCAAAAATATTGCTATTCATCGAGGAAAATTACAAGAAATCTTAGTAAGACAATTAGATGCCAAGCAAATTCATCTAAACCACCAACTTCAAACGATAACAGAAAAAGATGCCGGCTATTTGTTAGCCTTTAAAAATGGAGAAACGCTTTTTTCTAAACAAATACTCGGTGCAGACGGTATCCAATCTAAGGTTAGAAACTCCTTATTTGATGATACTACCATTCGTAGTTCTCAACAAATTTGTTGGCGAGGAGTCTGCGAATTCCAACTACCTAAAAAGCATAAAAATATATTTACGGAGGCATGGGGAAAAGGGAATCGCTTTGGCTTTGTAGAAATAGCACCTAATCTAGTATATTGGTATGCAGTAAAAACCATGGAGCAGGCATATGGTTCCTATACAACCAATGATTGGCCAAGCTTATTTACCAACTACGATTCAATGGCGCAAGAACTAATCGCGCGCACCCCAAAAGAAAGCATCCATGTTGCTGAATTAACAGATTTATTAGCGCTTAAAAAATGGTATAAAAAAGACGTTTGTTTATTAGGCGATGCGGCACATGCCACCACACCCAACATGGGACAAGGTGCCTGCCAAGCCATAGAAGATGCTTATGTTTTAGCAGCATGTTTACAACAAACAGCACAGGAAGAGGCTTATGCCAAATTCCAACAGATACGACAATCTAAAGTGTCTTATATCGTAAAGTCTAGTTGGAATTTTGGAAAAATGGCGCATTGGAAGAATCCATTAGCTATTGGCATTCGGAATAATTTGTTGAAGATGACACCTGACTTTATAAATAGATTACAGATTGAAAAACTATTTCAATTGGAAACAATTAGTGGATAATTAAAAAAATAACAATGTTAAAAATCATCAAAAAAATCATTCTAAGCTCCCTGTCCATTTTAGCTATCAGTTTATTGATATGGACTTTTATATTGTTAAATCCAAATTGGATGTACAGTAAATCAACGAACGTAGAAAACATAACGATTTACCATAATCAAGCATTAGAAGAAGGAACGGAATTGGTCCTTAAAAATGCACTAAATATAATTAAGGAGTCAGACATATATGATGACAATCTAAAGATCCAGTTCTGTCTAAATGAAGGTAATATATATCCTAAACTATACCCCTTTGCTGGCGGCACCGCTTACGCATTTTTGAATAAAACCGTCATCAATGCTAGTAAGCCAAATTTTAAAACTAACGTGACAGCATTCCAATGGAAAAGTAATAATAATGAGTTGCGGAAATATAATTTGACCACTTTATTGGCACATGAATTCATGCATAATGTGCAATCGAATTTTAATCCTAGGTATTATATTACCAGTACTTTAGGTACCATCAATTGGAAATTTGAAGGGCATGCAGAATATATCGCAAGAGCATTCAAACAGGATGATCAATTAAAAAAGAAAATAGCCTTATATTTAGCGGAAGAAAAGAAAGATCATATTGGGGTTCCTGTATTTAAACTAACAGATGGCACTATTCAAAACCTTTCTTATTTTAAGTATGCTATAGTGATACAATATTTAATGGAAGAAAAGAAGTTGACTTTTCAACAAATATGTGCCCTAGAAATGGAATTGGAGGATTTATATAAAGAGGTCATTGAGTGGAGTCAAAATTAAAGACACGTAGCCCTAATACATGCAAATTTTAAAAACACATTATCATCCGGACATCATAACTTTAGAAAATAAATCTAGTTTCACCAGACTAGCTGCTAGAAGTATAGTTGTTCGAGGTGCTGATATTTTATTACTGTACACGAAAAGATATGAAGACTATAGTCTTCCTGGAGGAGGATTAGATTCAGGCGAAGATAAAATAGCAGGGATGATCCGAGAACTCAAAGAAGAAACAGGGGCCAAAGACATCAAAAACATTCAGCCATTTGGCGCATACGAAGAGTATCGACCTTGGTATAAGCCAGATTATGATATTCAGCATATGATTTCTTATTGTTATACTTGTGAG
>CALJIY010000594.1 GCA_937973945.1 uncultured Saprospiraceae bacterium
TTATAACAGCTTTCTTCCATAAAAGCATAGATATCCCCTTGAATAGCTTGTCCATTTTCATCAACTATATCAAACCAAGTAGACATGCCAAAATCACAATTACCATCTCCATTATTTCCGCCATACCCAATTTGTAATCTATAATTACCAGCCGCTGCATTGATCGTTAACGTTTTTCCTGCGTTACAGCCCATACCTGATACGGTACCACTTACCGCCCAAAAATCCAAACCATCTGGAGAACAATTACTATGTACATTAGCGATACCGCCCATAGCTTGCCATTCGGTCCATGATTTTCTATCAGATATATTCAAGGCAACATACCATTCATCATTTGATCCACATGGAGTGGCCGTTCCACCATCCCAATCTGCATCTACAGCATTGTCTACCACACCGTAAATGGACATAGTGCCATCTTGATTATCTACTATTTGCATATTGCTGCCTAAGTCGTAGTCTGTCCAAGTATCTGTGCCAGGCAGGTCTAATGCAAAACCTGGATACATATTCGTTAATGGACAAGGTGTATTGCCCTTTCTAGGTGGTCGTTTAGCTTTATAACAATCTTCGTCTAAAGAAATATATAAATCTCCACGAACTAATTGTCCATCTTTTGTCCCATCTACCCAACTAGACATACCGAATAATTCACAGTTATTGGAGTTGCCTCCCCAACCTACTTGGGTTCTATAATCGGCAGTAGAACTATCTATAGTAATGGTTTCTCCTAGATTGCATCCTGTACCTATTAATGTTCCTGCCATTTTCCAATAATCCCAATCGAAGCGATTGTCATCACAGCCTACTTTTTGTACATGAGGCCCTTGGAATTCATCCCAAGTTAGTGGATCACTAAGCGTCAATTCCATATACCAACCGTCATCTACGCCGCATGGATTGGTCGTTCCTGTATCCCAAATTGCATCTGTCGCTCCGATAATATTTCCTTTGACAGTCAAGGTGCCATCTCCGTTATCACAAAGGAATACATCCCCTACATGGTAATCTAAAAAATGATCTCCTGTAGCAGTTTCATCCAATACAAAAACGGCATTATCTGCCTCTCCTGTCATGATACAAGAAGCGGTTCCACAAGTAGTTGGTGTTAGTGTATATTTTTCAACACAAATATTATCATAAAAAGCTAGACCAGAGCCTGTTTCACTCCAACCCAATATTCTTACTTCAGCTGTATTTGGCGGTGCCATGCCTGAAATGATCAATTCTTCATAAGAGGTAGAAGTAATATTCTCTGCAACCTTATGAATTTTTGTACCACTTGCATCAAAGAATTGTATAACAGCAAAGGGATAAGTATTACTATTTTCTCTTTTAACATAAGCAGAAACCCGAAACACCTCACCAGCAGTAGCAGGAAGGGATTGCCAGAAGCCAGCTGGATTGCTAGAATTATCTAAGGTTATAGCCTTACTGCCTGAATAAGCATCTGAACTAATACTTACAGAACCACTTGTTAACCAATCTGTTAGATCATTTTCGAAGTCGTTATTCGTAACAAGTGTGCTGTTACAAGTACTACTAGGAACTGTTGAGCAACAACCACCATACACAGAGAGATGATCTAATTCCCATATATTATTATAACCATTATTGGTAAAATCGTAAGGTAATATCTCAATTTCTAAATCGGTTGCTACAGAAAAGCAAAGATTGGCTGATGCAAGATCTATTGTTTCCAAGGACCATTGAGCAGAGGTAGAATATCCCGTTTGTTTAAATACTTCTTGAGTTCCAGCGAGTATTCTGACCCCATAAAAACGAGGATAATCTACATTACGAGGATTCCCACCAGTTACCGTTAATGGGCTGATAGATTTCTCATAGAAAGTAATTGTTGAAATGCAGGCTTGATCTCCGTTATTAGGCGTTAAAGAAATCGTGGTTCTAAAGGCACGATCATTATCATTCGTGAAGGTATTATAATTATTATCAGGGTAAGCCACACAAATAGCTCCATCGGGCAGACCATCATAGCCATCTGCACAAGAATGCCTATCAGTTCTTCTTATTAAATCGATAGCTGTTACATTGAAGCAATTGCTATTATTGATTCTAGTAGGATCAAATTCATTGTATTCAAGTTGAGAAGCTGTACTTGAACCTATAGAATAACAACTATTTAGGTCCCACTGGACAAGAAGATTATCTGTTAAATTAGAATTACAGGATGGGGGAATAGGAGGTGTAGAAGTGTCACAGTCAGGTACAGGTGCAAAGAGTAGTGCTTTGGGATCACCTAAACCAGTAGTGAAAATATCTATAAAATTCCCAGTTGTTCCATCGTATCTATAAATTTCGGTACTAGTTCCTCCTGCAGATACATATAAATGTCCATCTTCTCCAAATACTAAATCGGTTGGATGGTCTATCCCTCCACTTTGATAAGCAACAAACTTATCAATATAAGTACCCGTTGTGCCATTAAATCTAACTACCTTATCATTAAAGGCACTCGTAACATACAGATGTCCATCTGGGCCAAATAATAGATCCCAAGGTTCATTTAATTCTCCACTAACATTGGTAACAAATATGTCTATAAAAGCTCCCGTTGTGCCATTGTATCTAAAGATTTGGTCTGTTGTGGAACTAGTTATGTAAAGGTGTCCATCTGGGCCAAATTCAATACCGCTTTTAGGGCCATCTAATCCATCAGAATTTTTACTTATAAAAGTAGTAACCTCTTCTGTTAAAGGATTCACTTTTAGAATATTATCCCCCCAATTATTATTTAAATAGATGTTGCCATCTGGGCCAAAAGTTAATCCCATCGGATTATAAAATTCAGAATACGCAATGGTATTTATCAAAACCCCAGTTGTTAAACTATAACTCCTAATTTCATTTAAATCATTATCAACGACATATAACCAATTGTCTGGTCCGACCACCATATGAACAGGATCTGCAAGCCCTTGAATGAATGTATCAATAATAGCTCCTGTATTTTCGTCAATTCTCAAGATACTTCCAGAGCTAGCATCTCCAACAAAAAGTTCTCCAGCGTCATCACAAGTACGTTCTGTTACAGTTGCATTTAAAAGACCAGCATCTATATCCATATTGTTGTTACTTTTAGTCAAAGTAATAACAGGAGAAAGACCTGTAGTAACATCTGCATCACTATCCAAGGATTCATCGCTACCACTATCTTTTGAAGCGAAAGTGGTGCCGTTTGGTAAAACAAATTGTATTTGATAATTTCCTTGACTTAGCCGATCAAAGTTGTATTCGCCTTTAAAATCGGTAGTGGTAATTCTTGGATTATTTGTATCATCTAAGATCGGATTTCCACTTCCATCCAATAGCCTTACTTCGACATTTTCAATCCCTGGTTCTCCTAAATCTTGAATACCATCACTATCTAAATCTGCCCAAACTTTATCTCCAATTTGTAGATTTATAAAGTTGGCATTTTCACACACACAACCTTCTACATCATGGGTATTCACAAGATTACTAATAAAGGTAGCCGTAGCCGAAGCCCCATCAATAGAGTATAATCTATTTTTGTGAGAACCATCTTCTCCTGTAGTTGCCATTAGTTGTCCAGTAGCAGTAAAGGATAAAGATTCTACATCATCTATTCCGTAATCTCCTATTTCTGTCCAAGCTCCTGTAGTTTTGTTAATCGTTCCTAATCGTTGATTTCCAGATCCTCCTAAATTAGAAATAGCGTAAAGCGTCCCATCACTTGCTAAAGCCAAGCCATCTAGATCATGTTCCTGGGTGTTAATTATTAAATATCCAATGCCAGGTCCGAAAGCATTTGGTAATGCCAAACCTGTATTCGGATCAATTTGAAATAGGAGATCATCTGGTAAGCCATCTGCACTATCCAGTCTAGCAGATGCCCAAACAATATTATTGGTCGCATCAAAACTCATTCCATCAATGTCATTAACATCTTTGACTCCATTAGCTCCATTTACACTACCTATATCCGCAGCAATAGCGGTAAAGGTGCCTGTAGAAACATTAAGCTTTCCAAAAGCATCACTGTTAACAGTATAAATGATTCCATTATCCTTATCAAGAGCTAAGGCTTCCAAATTCGTCGTCCCTGTTGGTCCTACAACGCTTTGTGCACCTGTATTAGGATTAATTGTAAAAAGGGTATCAGGCACTAGATAACCATCACCTGTTCCATCAGAAATGAAGTAGCATACTCCTGATTCAAGGTTATTAGTTGGGGATCCACAATTACCTTTGATTACTATATTATCCCAATAAATTTCTTCTGAGCCAGAGTTAGTACCTGATACAAATCTTATGATCGTATTGGCATTTCCACCTGTTATTGTTACGGTTACTGGATGGGTTTGACTATCATTTGCAGCAGGGCATATCTCATCTCCATTTTTAGTCCATACGGTAGTAAAAGTAGTTCCTCCATCAGAAGAAACTTGTACTTGGACAAAATCGGGATTTTCAAAACCAGATGATCTGTCCTTACATTCAAAGTCAAATGACAATTCCGCACTGGTATATTCAGATAAATCTACCACTCGTTCTGCATTTCCGTATGAAGCGCCATCCATAAATAGGAGTGCCCCAGTCGTAAATCCTCCAGGAGAACTGGTCACGATACTAGAATTAGTCAAAGACCAATTCCCTATCCAACCTGTTCCGCCAGAAATATTGTTTGTATTGAAATCGTCTGTAGCAATTGTACATGTTTGAGGTGTATCAGTAGTACATTTTTCTTTAAAGGAAACATTGTCAATGTGTAAATCTATATCCGACCCACCTAATAAGAACATTAAACCAGCATTAGCAGCACTATTTCCTGATGGCGAAAACTCATAGGAAAAAGACTGCATACTAGTAGTCAATGAAGCTGTTTTATACCAATAACTACTCCAGTCAGTAGGTCCTCGTTCTTGTAGGTTTAAGGCTATCGTTCTGCTAGCTTCGGCCTTAGCATCAAAGGTTAATGTATATGTTTTTGTTGCATCAAGTGTTATACCTGTTTGGTATAAGGCTATATGCCAAGCTGTTGGAGAGGCTGTTGAAATATTTACAAATGCAGCGTTAGCACCAGATAGTTGACTATTATTATCAATGGAAAGAGCAGCGCTACTAGTACTATTAATATAGAAATTCCAGTCAGTAGCATCATTATCAAACTGTGAATTGGTGACTATATTAGGACA